>JAYVKQ010000669.1:0-3509 GCA_043768285.1 Saprospiraceae bacterium
GACATAACGCCCAACGATGCCTTTTTTAGTCGCCAATGGGGTTTAAAAAATGACGGTACTTTTGCGCAAAGCCCCGCTATTGCAAATAACGATATTAAAGCCGTGCAAGCATGGGATATTACAACGGGTAGCACTTCGGTTGTGACGTGCATTTTGGATTCGGGTATGAAGCTCGATCATCCAGATTTTGCAGGTCGTATTTGGCAAAATACAAAAGAAATTGCAGGTAATGGCAAAGATGATGATAATAATGGCAAAATTGACGATACACAAGGTTGGGACTTCGCCAACGGCGATAATGACCCCACCGACGACCATGGGCATGGCACAAACGTAGGGGGTATTGCAGGTGCAACGGGCAATAATGGTTCTGGCTATGCAGGATTAGACTGGAAATGTAAAGTAATGATTATCAAAGGCTTAGATAAGAACAATAGTGGCTTATATTCATGGTGGGAAGCGGGTATTTATTATGCCGTTGATAATGGCGCAAAGGTTATTAATATGTCATTAGTGGGTACTGGAGCTTCCGCTTCCCTTGAAGCGGCTATTAATTATGCTTGGAATAAAGGTGTTATCATAGCTGCTTGCATGGGCAACGACAATGTGGGCGACAAACGCTATCCTGCCGCTTATGCTAATTTGATTGCCGTTGGTTCAAGTGACGCGAATGGTAAAAGGTCTGTTCCATTTTTTTGGAGTACAACGAGTGGTAGCAATTATGGGACGCATATTGATGTCTCGGCGCCAGGTAATTTTATTTTTGGTTTAAATTACACCTCTAATACCAATTTTGGCTCATACTGGGGTGGCACATCACAAGCAACACCACATGTGGCAGGTCTGGCTTCTCTGTTGCTCGCCGTCAAACCGAATTTAACGCCTGCGCAAGTCAAAAATATTATTGAACGCAGCTGCGATGATAGAACAGGTGCAGCTACTGAAGATGTAGCTGGTTTTGATAATTATTTCGGCTGGGGACGCATCAATGCGCAAAAAGCACTGACTATTGCTACCAGTATTAAAGAATTAAATGATATATCCGACAAGTTGCAAGTTTACCCTAATCCATCAAAAGGTATTTTCACTATTTCGAGTACTGAAATACTGTCACGCTCAGTCGTGATGAAGCCTTCGGCATCAAGGGGGGTACGTTTAGATATTTTTGATATGACAGGGCGCATTGTGTTTTCAGAAAATATCATAACTTTGAATAAAGAAATTGATATGAGTAAAATGCCTAATGGGGTCTATATGCTCACGGTTCAAGATGAAAAAATGATTATGCGTAAGAAAATTGTCGTCAGTAAATAATTAATCATTCTAAAAAAAATATCTCTATGAAAAAACGTATCCTAACCCTCGTGCTGGCTTGCGCCTATGCACTTGTTTTTGCGCAAGCTGTAGATTCAGATTCTGTTTATATTCGCAACAACTATACAAAAAAAGAAGTGTATATCACCGTCCGCGATGGTATTCGTCTATTCACCTCGATATATGCACCGAAAGATATGTCGAAGAAATACCCCATCATGCTGACCCGCACGCCCTATACCGTTGCGCCTTATGGTGAAAATACTTTTCGAACAACCATTCAAAACCCAACGATGCTGCGCGATGGATATATCTTCGTGTTTCAAGATGTGCGCGGCAGATGGATGAGCGAAGGCGATTTTGAAGATATTCGCCCAATGAACCCCAATAAAAAAACGAATAAAGACATTGACGAAAGTACCGATACCTACGATACGATTGATTGGTTGATTAAAAACACATCCAACAACAATGGCAATGTGGGTGTGCGTGGCATTTCTTATCCAGGATTTTATGCCACTGCTGCAGCCGTAGATGCGCACCCCGCCCTAAAAGCCGTATCGCCCCAAGCCCCCGTCACAGATTGGTTTATTGGCGACGATTTTCACCACGGTGGTGCTTTATTTTTATTAGATGGCTTTTCGTTTTATACCAATTTTGGACGACCACGGCCTAAACCTATTCAACCAAAAGACATCAAACCCGTTGTCATTACATATCCCGACAACTACGATTTTTTCTTAAAAATGGGCGCATTACCCAATTTTAAGAAAAAATATACGGGTGATAGCTTAAAGTTTTGGAACGACCTCATGGCGCACCCCAATCTCGATGATTTTTGGAAAGCACGGAGTATTCGCCAATACCTTAAAAATACTAAACCCGCTATGCTTACCGTTGGTGGCTTATTTGATGCCGAAGATTGTTTCGGCGCGTGGCGCACATACGAGGCATTGGAAAAACAAAACACCCCCTCAGTATCCAATCGCATTGTGATGGGACCTTGGTTTCATGGCGCATGGGGTGGTCGCTCAGAAGGCAAATCATTGGGGAATATCCCTTTTGGTTCGCCTACATCACAGTATTTTCAAGAGAATATCGAATCCAAATTTTTTGCTTTTCACCTGAAAGGGGAAGGCAAAGACGATTTGCCCGAAGCCACAGTATTTGAAACAGGAACCAATAAATGGACAAACTATGCCCAGTGGCCTCCCAAATCAACAACGCCACAAAAGCTTTATCTGCGCGACAATGCGCGTTTGAATTTTACGCCTCCCTCAGTATCTAAGGATTATCGCCGTAGTTTTACGGATTGGGTAAGTGACCCCGCACGACCAGTACCTTATACCGAAGATGTACACGAAGATCGTACCCGCGAATATATGCTCGATGACCAACGTTTTGCGGCGCGTCGTCCAGATGTACTGGTGTTCCAAACGGATGTATTGACCGAAGATATGACCATTGCGGGTCCTATAGACGCATTTTTGCAGTTCGCTACGACAGGAACAGATGCCGATATGATTGTCAAAGTTATAGACGTAATGCCCGATGACGAACCCCAATGGGAAGGTGCAAAAGTACCTATGGGCGGTTTTCAGATGCTCGTGCGGGGCGAAATACTGAGGGGTCGCTATCGCAATAGTTTTGAAAAGCCAGAGGCATTTGTCCCGAATAAAATTACGGATGTTAAGATGCAATTGCCCGATATTAACCATACTTTTAAGAAAGGGCATCGCTTGATGGTGCAAATCCAAAGCTCATGGTTCCCCTTAGTGGATAGAAACCCACAGAAATTTGTGGACATCTACCAAGCCTCAGACAGCGATTTTCAGAAAGCCACACACCGCCTATATCACGACGCAAAAAATACTTCTTACTTAATATTGCCTGTGTTGAAGAAATAAGGTATGTGACAAGAGACTATATTGTAAAGAGGTTGTCTCAAAAGGTAAAGTTAAATTTTTAACGCAAATATTGTTTTAATTCGAGCGCAGATTTGCGAAATTTTAAAAATTTCGTAAATCTTTTTCCACGAAAACAAAATACCATTCTGTCTAAAAAATCGCTCTTTACCTTTTGATACAGCCTCCATGATGGGCAATCCTATATGGACAGGCAAACAGCATTTGATTACGGGACCTTTGAAAAATGCACCTATTGTGGATGCCGATGTGTGGGGCGTGGATTGGGCA
>JAYVKQ010000670.1:0-9990 GCA_043768285.1 Saprospiraceae bacterium
AATGTCCGCTTCTACCTCTTCTTCTTTAGTCATTTTATTATGAATGATTGGGTCTGGTTTTGATAGTATCAACCCGTTAATAATATCATCTATATTTTCCATATGTCTAAGTTTAGATTTCAATGCTATTATTTTTTTAATTTCAAGATAAAATAATCATATACTTTCGTTGGCGTATATGTTTCAAATTTAGGTTTTTATTCTTCCAAATCAATAGCTTTTACTATAAAATGAGGGTCTATTTCATGCCAACAAGATTTAAAAATGCGGTTATACAGCAATTTCCTTTGACGTTCTAATGGTATAATGGTATAATGACAACTTCATCATTTGGATATATATCGAAAAAATCATGAACCGCATTAGCTACTGTTTGAAGTACTTTTCGTAAATCATCGTTATCTGAAATAACATCATCTGTCCAATCCTTTCCACTTACATCGCCAAAGCCCAAATTCCAACGGTTTGGTTTAAAGCGACTAAATTCGATTATTTTTTTAATACTTCCTTTGCTACCTACACTGGTAAATCTAAATTTTACTTTTTTAAGCGTATGGCTTTCTTTTATTTCATAGCCGTCTTGTTTCTTCATAGTCGGTTTGGTTTTCAATTATTTTCAAATACAAAATTAAATATTTTTTTGATAAAATCAAGAAAATCACGTCTATCAAAAAAAAAAAATCGCACAACCCATTGTCCATCAATGAATTATGCGATTTTGAAACTATAAATACTGAGGGGATAAGCCTTTAACCCATATTCCCCTTTTTCTCCAATTCAATCCCAAACGGTTGTTTATACAATCGTTTGCCAGTTGCTTTGAAGAGCGCATTAGCAACTGCTCCAAAAACAGGTGGGAACGGTGGTTCTCCCAAACCCGTTGGGTCAATATCATTCTGAACGAAATGAACATCCACTTTTTTAGGGGCTTCATTATAGCGAATGATGCGGTATGTATTCAGATTATTATGCTCTGTTTTGCCGTCTTTAAAGCCCATATTGCCGTATAAAGCATTGCCAATACCATCTATCACTGCGCCTTCTACCATGTTTTTTGCCGCATCTTGATTGATGACGATACCGCAATCCATAGCACTGAATACTTGCTCTACATACGGCTGACCGTCTCGGAGTATCATTTCGACTACGTGGGCAGCATAGGAGTTATGGCAGAAATAAGCTGCAACGCCTCTGTTTTTCTTACGATTATCGGCATTATCCCAATCTGATTTTTCTCTGACCAATTTTAACACACCTGCATATCTATCCGCATCGTAGTCATTGTTTTTTCCAACAGGTTTGTCTTTCGCTCTTTTCAGCAACTCGAGACGCAAATCAATAGGGTCTTTGCCCATCGCTTCGGCTACTTCATCGAGGAAAGATTGCTCGGCAGCCGCATTAAAATTAGAACGTGGCGCACGGAAAGCACCAATTGTTATATTCGATGGTATCTCCCACCCTTCTGCCAAATAGTTATCAACGGCTCCTGCGGGAAAACGATTTGCCGCAATGGGGTGTTCTGGAATACCACCACCTTTTACATGAAAACCAATCAGATTTTTATTCGCATCTAAAGCCGCCCGATACGTAGCCGTGTACATAGGGCGATAAATGCCATATGCCATATCATCTTCGCGGGTGTACATCAATTTGATAGGTGCTTTTGCCTTTTGTGAAATCAAAGCCGCCTCTACCATATAATGCGGATACGCCCGACGACCAAAGCCGCCACCCATGCGGGTCATTTCAATATCAATTTTTTCGACAGGCATACCAATACTGCTGGCAATAGTTTTTTCCGCAAATTCAGGAGCTTGCAAAGGTCCCGCTAAAAAGGCTCTTTCGGGCGTTACGTGCGCGAAACAGTTCATCGGTTCCATGCAATTATGTGCCAAAAATGGTGCAGTATATGTGCGCTCTATGATTTGTGCAGCATTTTTAAAGGCAGTTTCGGGGTCGCCATCTTTGCGCAATTGCTTGGCAGGTTGTTTCGCCTTTTCAGCCATTTTTGCAAGGTGCGTTTCGGTGCTTTCAAGACCTGAAGGAATAGTTACTTCGGTTTTACCACCAAAGCCCATTATCGTTTCTTTCATTTCTGGAGCGACCACCCACTCTACTTTCAACTTTTTACGAGCGTTCATCACTTCCCAAGTAGAATTGCCCACTATGGCAAGGGTTTCGTTGAAACTACGGGTATCAAAACCAGCGCGTTCAGTGCCTTCTTGAAAAAGTTTTATCGTGAAAACATCCTTGATACCACTCATTTTGAGGGCATCTTTAGCATCAAAAGACTTTATTTTCATGCCAAATGCAGGAGGGTGATGCACCATAGCAATCAACATACCCGGTTGGCGATAGTCCATACCAAACATCGGTTTGCCTGTCACTATTTTTACTCCTTCTACATTTTTGCGAGAAGTGCGGATGAGTTTGAAATCTTTTACATCTTTTTGTTTGACCGCTTTAGGCAAAGGTAACGTAGCAGCTTTGGTAGCCATGTCACCATATTTTGCTGATTTACCGCTACTGTGCGATAAAACGCCAGCTTTCGTCATTACTTCCTCAACGGGTACATTCCACGTTTGAGCCGCCGCTTCTCTCAACATTTGTCGAGCTGTAGCACCTGCTTCACGCAAAGGTTTCCAATAGGTTCGGACGGATTGGCTACCGCCTGTGAACTGTCGTCCATATAGTTGGTTGTTGTGTGGTGCTTGTTCGACGATAATATCTTTCCAATCAGCGTCCAACTCTTCTGCCACAATCATCGGCAACGAAGTCATCACATTTTGCCCAAATTCTGGATTAGGCGATAGGATTTTGATGGTATTATCTGCCGTAATTTTGATATATCCTTTAAAATCAAACCATTCTTTTGGCAAGTCTAATTCGGACGTTGCTGGCGTTTTACCCGATAAATAATTGATACCAAGCATGAAGCCCCCGCCCGTGAGTGCAGAGACTTTCAAGAAATTACGCCTATTAAATATTGCTTTATTATTTTCCATTTTTCTATACTTTTAAAAAGTTGTTAGAAATTTAACAGCTTTATATTTTATAAAATATTGTTTTTCAAGTATTTATAAAATAAAAAAAGCTAAAATACTGAGGGGTGCCAAAAACTCCCCTTTGGAGATTTTTGGGCTATTTTTTAGCCGCCGTTTTAATAGCCGCCTTGATGCGTGTATATGTACCGCAACGGCAAATATTACCACTCATAAAGTTTTCAATATCCGCATCCGTTGGATTTGGATTGGTTTTTAGCAATGCCGCTGCACTCATAATTTGTCCTGCTTGGCAATAGCCGCATTGTGCGACATCATGCTCCAACCATGCTTTTTGTACAGGATGGTCGCCTTTTTCAGACAATCCCTCGATGGTTGTGATTGTTCCTTTGCCAACCGAAGAAACGGGTAACATACAAGAACGCGTAGCCGAGCCATTGAGGTGAATGGTGCATGCACCGCATTGGGCAACGCCACAACCATATTTTGTACCTGGCATATCGAGGTGGTCACGCAGTACCCAAAGCATAGGTGTTGTAGGGTCTGCCTCCACTTTTAACGTTTTACCGTTTATTTTTAGATTATATTTTGCCATAACCGATATATTTTGATTAAAAAATGGTCAAAAAAATTTATCAAAGATAGGGAGTTTTTTCTATTCGTGCTTACTGAAATCAAATAAGAAGTGATATTTTTTAAGCAAATTAATGAAACAAAGGCATTACCCTACGTGGTTGGTCAATCAAATAAACCCCAAAACCACGTCTCAAAAATATATTATTGAAACCTTCCCCTCCGTCGGGCGTGGTTTCCCATGTTTTGGAAAATTGCCCGATGCCATGCCAAAATACCAAAGGATATTTCCTTGCCTTTGGCGGTATTTGATAGGTGATATAGGCATGGTCACCATGAAATGTTTGACCTTCGGGTGTGCGTTTGATAGGGTCAAATACACCTTTATTGGTAATGACCGTACCGCCTACGGCAAAACTGCCTTGTTCTTTTATCAATAACAAGCCTTTTGTATTGACGGCACAAGCTGTGAAAAGCATTGAAGCAACTATTACTAAAAGGGTGAAATCTATTTTTTTGATTTTAAGCATATCATCACGATTTAATTAAGCCAAATTTATACCCCTCAGTATAAATGAAGTTTTTTAACGAAAACCAAGTTATAACTCCAATTTATTATTTTATTTTTTAATCTGATGCGTATCGCGCACACTACTGAATGTTAAAGCCAATAGTTTCCATTCCTTACCCTTTTTTTGATACACTTCTGTTACTGTAAATTCAGTCTTCACTTCATTTTCCCGAACGACCGCATCAAGTGTAATGCGATTCCAAACAATTGCTGTTTTACCGAACATTTCTATGGCAGAATCATGGACTGTGGCTTTTTTGTACCAAATACTACCCGATTTGATGATGTCAAGTTCTTCTTGCTTTTTCCAAGTGCCACTCATGTGAACAAATTTTGATTTTTCATGGAAAAGCGGTTCTAATTTGTCCACATTTTTATCCGCCATCCATTGCCATTTGTCTTTGGATAGTTGGAGGATTGTCTGCTCGTCTTTGGTAGATTGAGCGAAGGAAATTTGTCCGAGTATCAGGAAAATCGAGAGTATTGAAATTAATTTTTTCATTTTGAAATTGATTTTAAAATTTTAAAAAGAAGTTGATTTAATGTAAATTCCCCGAAGTCACCGCTTTTTCAATCACATCAAGCCTTGCTATTTTAGGGTCAGGCTTTCCGACTGCCTTTCCATCGGCTTGAAACTCTAAAAGTTCATTCGTTTTTGCATCAAACAAGTTCCAATTGGGTAGTCCTTGACCGTTTGGATTGCCCGTTTTAGCAAAATTTGCCCAATAGGTATTCATCAATTTGGCGACCGCTTCGTCTTCTGGTGTTGCAGTGGAAATACCTCTGCGCGTGTTCAAATTATTAAAAACATAAGCGATTTCAGAGGCATGTGGTGCACCATATTTAGCGCGTGCTTTCATCGCCTCTGGCACATAAGAGAACAAATAGATATAGGCTTTATCGCCTTTTGTAGCCACCGCATGAGCTGTAAAACGGGCGGGTTCTGCCCAAACTTTGTCGGTATTAACCATCGTGAGCATGTCAGCCAGTTCTGTATTCCCATTCGGGTCGTACACATTTTTCGCCTCGTTATTCATTTTACCAAATAGCAATAAAAGCGAATCTTTTGAAATGGCATTGATAAATCCTGCGGGAACTTCGGCACTGTTTGACCCAATTAGAATGGATACCCGATTTTGCCTGCCCGCATTATAGGCACTTTGCGCGGTTTCAACAACCAATTTGCCATCGAGAATAGGACCTGAATAAGTAGTAGGTCCACCGCGTCCATTGGTTTCTTGCCCACTGTCAATAATATCGGCGGCGGATAAAGCCCGCAATTTGGCTAATGCGGCAGCATCAGACCCTTCAATGCCCTGTTTTTTGGCAAAGTTAACACCTATGGTTTCAGCAGAAACGGGGTAGTAGGTATCGGCATTTTCTTTATTGATAGGTCTGCCTGTCAAAACACCGTCCCGACCACCGCCCGATTCGATAATGGCTTTATGAAAAAGACCTTTTGCCGACGGAATAGTTAAGAGAGATTGTACCGAAACGCCACCAGCCGATTCGCCAAATATGGTCACGTTTTTAGGATTTCCACCAAAGGCAGCAATGTTTTTTTGTACCCATTTGAGGGCAGCAATTTGATCCATATAGCCGTAGTTGCCTTTAAACTCATCGCCCTGTTCTTGACTTAATGCAGGAAAAGCAAAAAAGCCCAAACGCCCCAATCGGTAATTGAAAGTAATTAAAATAACGCCTTGTTTGGCGAAATTAACGCCAAAACTTTCTGGATTTGACCCACTACCAAATACAAAACCACCGCCGTGAATCCACACCATTACGGGCAATTTTGACCCTTTTACGGCATTTTCTGGTTTCCAAATATTTAAAAATAGACAATCTTCTGACGAATTAGGCGAGATTTTATCCTTACTTCCCCAAGCCGCTTGACCGCAATCGGCACACAATTTAGTGGCATCACGCTCACCTTTCCATGCAGTCACGGGTTGTGGTGCTCGCCAACGGTATGCGCCGACGGGTGCAGCTGCGTAAGGAATTCCTTTGAAAATGGAAGCACCCCCCTCAGTATTTCCACGCACAATACCTGATTTGGTACGCACTTTTGGCGTATTGTTATCCATTTGTTGGGCTTGTACAGCACAAGCCATTAGGCATGTAAATACGACTATTAATTTTTTCATATTGCATTTTTATTTAACTAATTATTTATTTCTACTTATCCTTCTCTTTTACGGAATCCTCTACAAAGGTCATGTCATTTCACCGCATATAGGGTATATAAATTACTGTACTTTCTACCATTTTTACTTATTACCCCGCTTATTGTGGTTTAGGTCGTGTAGAATTACTAATTTTGTTTCAAAAATAGAAATATGGAACTTTTATATCCAATAGACAATATCAGTAAATATAATGCTGATAATAATCACAAGACATTGCACCCTTTGGTGACTGTGATAGACTTCTCAAAAGCAGACCCCAGAAATTGGGGCGATACCGATAAGATAAAATTTCAATACAGTTTGTATTGCGTTATTTTAAAAGATGTGAAATGTGGCGACATTCGCTATGGGCGCGATTATTATGACTATCAGGCGGGTACGCTGGTATTTTTTGCACCGGGGCAAGTCATGGAAGTAGAAAATCCGCACACAACGTATCAACCTATGGGTCATGGATTGATTTTTCACCCCGATTTGATACGTGGAACAGCTCTTGCCAAAAGCATGAACGATTATAATTTTTTCAGTTATAAAACAAACGAAGCCCTGCACATTTCTGACGATGAAAGGCAAATGGTGTTGGATTGTTTGTCAAAAATAGCCTTTGAATTAAAACAGCCCATTGATAAGCATAGTAAAAAATTGATTACGTCGAATATCGAATTGTTTTTAAATTACTGTGAGCGTTTTTATGACCGCCAATTCATCACACGCGATGATGTCCACAAGGGTATTTTAGAAAAATTTGAAGAACTATTAAATGGTTATTTTTTATCTGAAAAACCTCAGACCATTGGCTTACCTTCGGTGGCATATTTTGCCGATGCCTTACATCTATCTGCCAACTATTTTGGCGATTTAATCAAAAAAGAAACAGGGCAATCTGCCAAAGAATATATTCAAAACAAATTGATTGATGTAGCTAAAGACAAGATTTTTGATGATAATAAAACAGTAAACGCAATAGCCACTGAATTGGGTTTTAAATATCCGCAACATTTTACGAGGCTTTTTAAACAACAAGTCGGCTATACCCCCAATGAATATAGGACGCTGAATTAATTAAAAATTTGTAACGACTTAGGGCTACCACTAATTACACTAAGTAATTACAAAAATTTTAATATAAAATATGAACAATACAAGCCATCACGATGAGCGTTTTGCCAAAATGACATTCGCCTCGGTATATCCACTTTATCTCACAAAAGTTGAGAAGAAAGACAGAACTAAAGAAGAACTGCATCAAGTAATTGAGTGGCTAACGGGCTATGATGAAAAAAAACTGCAAGAACTCATTACAGAAAAAATATCTTTTAAAACATTCTTTCAAAATGCTACAATCAACCCGAATGCTCACCTCATCACGGGTCTTATCTGTGGCTATCGGATAGAAGACATCGAAAATCCCTTAACGCAGCAAGTAAGGTATTTGGATAAATTGGTAGATGAATTGGCAAAAGGTCGTAAGATGGAGAAGATTTTGCGGGTTGCGTAAAGCGAAGCACCCCCTCAGTATTTAGCCCTTTCAGCCTCAAATTCCTTTCTCCAATTCAAGTTGAAACGGCTGTACATACAACCGCTTCCCGGTCGCCTTATAGAGTGCATTAGCCAAAGCCGCAAAAACGGGCGGATAGGCAGGTTCGCCCATACCGGTTGGGTCAATATTGTTTTGAACAAAATGTACGTCAATGGCTTTGGGGGCTTCGTTCATGCGTATCATGCGGTATTGGTGAAAATTATTGGCATCGGGTACGCCTTTTGTGATGGTCATATTGCCATATAAAGCCGTTCCAATGCCATCTATAACGCCGCCTTCTGCCATGTTTTTTGCCATATCAGGATTGACTACAATACCGCAATCCAAGACACAATAAACCTTTTTTACAATCGGTTGCCCATTTTTCATCTCTAACTCCAAGACATTTGCTGCATACGAATCGTGGCAAAAATAAGCGGAAACGCCAAGATTTTTGGTCTTTTTGTCTTGTTCCCAACTCGATTTATCTCTCACCGTCTCTAAAACTTTAGCATATCGTTCTGGCTCATATTCATTGTTTTTGCCTACTGGGTTGTCCTTTGCTCGTTTCAATAATTCTAACCTAAAAGCAATGGGGTCTTTGCCCGCCGCCTCTGCCACTTCATCGAGAAAACTTTGCTCGGCAGCCGCTATGAAATTGGAGCGAGGCGCACGGAACGAACCCACCGTAATATTGCTATCTATCGTCCAATCTTCGGCTAAATAATTATCCACTGCCCCCGCAGGAAAACGGTTGGCATACAGTGGTGACTCGGGAATACCGCCTGCCTTGACATGAAAACCGATTAAATTATTATTGGCATCTAAAGCCGCCCGATAGGTTGCAGAATAGGCGGGGCGATAAATGCCCGAAGTCATATCATCTTCACGTGAGTACATGAGCTTGACAGGGGCTTTCATTTTTTGTGAAATAAGAGCCGCTTCAATAAGCCAATGGGCATAAGAACGCCGCCCATAACCACCACCCAAACGGGTCATTTGTATATCAATTTTCTCCAAAGGCAGACCCAAACGTGCCGATAAAGCCTGTTCCGTAAACTCTGGCTTTTGGAGAGGTCCCGATAGTTCGGCTTTGTCATCTGTTACATGAGCAAAGAAATTCATCGGTTCCATGCAATTATGCGCCAAAAAAGGACCTGTAAAAGTGCGCTCTATCACTTTTGCTGCGTTTTTGAATGCCCCCTCAGTATCACCGTCTTTTCTTTGAATTTTGGCGGGTTGGTTTGCCATAGCTGCCATTTTTGCCGAATGGTCTGCCGTATTTTCAAAACCCGCTGGGATATTAACTGTCACTTTTCGCCCCAACATATTCCTATTTTCAGTAACACTTTGAATAGGTTCCCATTCAACAGTTAATGCTTTTTTGGCTTGTATCACTTCCCATGTCGAGTTGCCTACAATAGCAACGATTTCATTGAAATTGAGGGTATCAAAAAATGTCTTTTCATAGTTTTCGTTAAAAACCTTTATTGGAAAAACATCTTTTATGCCTTTCATCTTCTTAACTGCGGTTGCATCAAAAGATTTTAGTTTAAAACCAAATGCAGGAGGATGGGCAACCATAGCAATGAGCATACCTTCCTTTTTTGTATCAATGCCGTACAAAGGTTTGCCAGTGACTATTTTTTCCAAATCCACATTTTTGCGAGACGTGCCGATGATTTTAAAGTCTTTTATATCCTTTAATTTTACGTCTTTAGGTACGGGCATTTTAGCCGCTTCCGAAGCCATATCGCCATATTTTGCAGATTTTCCACTTGGTTTATGATACAGAACACCCCCCTCAGTATTTATCTCATCCACAGGCACTTGCCATTGTTTTGCCGCCGCGATTTTGAGCATTTGTTTCGCAGTTGCACCCGCCATGCGAAGCGGTTTCCAACCAGTACGGATAGCCTGACTACCGCCTATGGTCTGACGGGTAAAATGCTTGGTATCCAAACCCGCTTGCTCGATGATAATATCTTTCCAATCCACATCCAATTCTTCCGCCACAAGCATAGGCATAGATGTTTTCACCCCTTGACCACCTTCAGGATTAGGAGCCATGATTTTGATGACATTATCGGCTGTAATTTTTACGAAGCCGTTGAGTTCATTAAAATAAAGGGGAAG
>JAYVKQ010000671.1:0-2843 GCA_043768285.1 Saprospiraceae bacterium
ATTCTACTTTGGCACTTTGCACAAGATACGCGACATTGGTCGCTTTGCTGCCTCGTTGCATATCCTGTGCAAAGTGCCAAAGTAGAGATAAGTAAGCATTAATTATGAGTTAAAATGCCCAGTTTTTAGCACAACTTTTTGAAAGTTCGAATTTTCCAAAAGTTAATACCAAAGACAACAATTCTCGCTATTAAACTTTTTTGTCATACTGAGCGAAGCGAAAGTATCTGAATTTGATACCCCTCAGTATTTTCTATGAAAAATAACCTAATTTTAGGTCATTCAGATACTTTCGCTTCGCTCAGTATGACAAAAAAGTTTAATAGCGAGAATTGTTGTACCAAAAAGCACATAATTACGAAATATTTTAATAAGAGTTATTGTAACCGCCCTCGGCACTGGGGCGGTTTTTTTTTACCAATATTTTTATCAATGTGTGAATCATACAACTTTTTCCCCAAATTGTGTAACGCTTATTATCCCCAACAGGCGCATCTTTGTATCATTAAATTAATAAAAATTAATAGCTGAAAACGATGCAAGTATCGAATATCCGAGTGAGCAAGTTGTTTTGACAACAACCAGGTTTTAAGGTTAACTATTACATGACTAAAGTGACGAGAATAACATAGGTAAATAGTTTTTTTCTCACTTTAGTTTTTTTGAAATCACAATTTTAAATATGAATATCATGAGCAATCTACTTTATTTAATCGCTGTCGTTCTCGTCATTTCTTGGGCAATCGGTTTTTTTGCATATGGCACGGGCGGTATTATTCATATCCTCCTTGTTATTGCAGTTATCTCTGTTTTGATGCGTGTTATTCAAGGGAGGAAAGTGCTTTAAAAAACCCACTATCCAAATTAGTTTAGTCTTTTCATTTTCTTAAAGCACTGATAATCAATGCTTATACTAAGGTGTTTGGATCTAAACTAATTTGAATAGTGAATACACCCCTCAGTATTTTACCATTAAAAATGTGAAAAAGAACACACCCGAGTTATACTTTAAAAACCTTGATGGCTTACGCTTTTTAGCAGCTTTTGCAGTTATTATTGGACATGCACAACACCTTATCCATCAATATCAAGGGTATTATCCTTATCAGCCTTATGCTAACAAGTTGGCATCATTTGGGGTTGATTTTTTCTTCGTTTTGAGTGGTTTTTTGATAAGCCACCTTTTGATGCAGGAGATTAGAGAAACAGCTACTATTAATATTCGTCATTTCTATTTTCGGCGTGTGTTGCGCATATTTCCACTTTATTTTTTAGTCGGTTTAATAGGCGTGTTCACGGGTGGCTTTTGGGTCGCGTATTTTGATTATCTAAGCCTCAACGATGGAAAATACATAGATTATGTTTACAATCAAGCGGATTTTTTTAAAAACCTCTTTTTCCTCGGCACATTCAGTATCAATATACAAACATTTTTGGGGTTTCACAATCCAGTGTCCTCTCTCAATGTGGGGCACTTTTGGTCGCTGGCAGTTGAGGAGCAATTTTACTTAATTTGGGCACCCACACTATATGTTTTTAGGCGATATGTTGGGGTCGTTATCCTCATTTTTATAGGATTGGGGTTTTACCTTAACAATTTGCCAGCAGCTACATTTAGTCCTTACAGTCAGTTTCAATATTATTTTTTGGGCAATCGGTTTTGGTATTTTGGGTTGGGAGCAGGGTTTGCTTGGTGGATACAGTATTTCAGTATCAAATTGCTTTTAGATAAGGTTTTAATTTTTTCTCAAAAAATCAAAACACACCCCTCCCGATTGTATCGGGATGTTCCATCAGTATTTTCGCGTAAATCATTGATTTTTATAGTTTTAAGTATTCAATTGGTGTGTTTAGTGCCTGCGCTATATTATTTGCTCGGCAATGCTCATGCGCATGAAAATGAGTATATAGTCAATGCACTTATTGCCGTACTCATAATAGCGATAGCCATAGCCGAGTATTCTATTTTATCGGCTTTGTTTCTTGAAAATAAGGTACTTAAATATTTAGGTAAAATATCATATGGAATTTATATGTTTCACATATTTTCAATTTTATTAACCTATAAAATATTAAAAAATGTAGGAATAGTTGAAAAAAGCGCATTGTTTCACGCACTCTGCCTAATAGTGGGAACGCTCATTTCTATCGGATTAGCTGCGCTATCCTATGCGTTTTTTGAAAAACAATTTTTAGTACTGAAACACAAAATTAAGCCTCAGAATAACGAATTAGAGAAATTAGACGAAAGCAAATCGGCGAAGTCTATATATATTTTTAACAATTAAAAACAAACAATTATGGACTCTGGAAAAGTAGTATTAGGCGCATTGGCAGGTCTTGCCACAGGTGCAGTATTAGGAATTTTATTCGCACCTGACAAAGGTTCGGCTACGCGAAAAAAAATTGTCAGAGAAGGCAATGATTATGTTGATGGATTGGGCGATAAGTTCAATGATTTCATTGACAGTGCCTCTAAGAAGTTTGAAGCTTTGAAAAATGAAGCTGTACACATGGCTGAAAATGGAAAAGCAAGAGCAGAAAAATTAGACGGCGAGCTGACGGGTTCTGCACGCTCAAAAATGAATGAGGTAAAATCTGCGCTACATTCATAAAAAGACAACAAACTTAAGGCGGATATTGGGTAGAATGGGGCTTGCTATTCGTAGGAATTGAAGTGCCATCAAATTCTACCCCCCACCTTTTGTTCAAGTTGTTTTATTCATTGAGCATTAGCAAAAAATATAATTATGGAAACGCCATCAAGTTCGATAGAGTTATTATTTGAGCGTGTTGAGGCTTATAGCAAAACAACTATTGAGCTATCAAAACTCAAAGCATTG
>JAYVKQ010000672.1:0-19407 GCA_043768285.1 Saprospiraceae bacterium
CAACCCAGCCGTTGGGATTTGATGCAGCAACAACTTGACGCATTGGACAATCAAGATACCCAGTTCGACAATATGTTGCGTGAGCGTGTGGAAAAGAGTTATGCCAAATATCAACCCAAACACTGGGATATTATGTCGCGCCGATTGGACGAGGAGTTTTCTTGGAAAGCGAAGATTATGCGCTACAAAGTGGCAGAGGTCGGTATTTTGCTGTTGTTGATATTCACCGTTTTTAACTACTTAGATACTGAGGGGATTGAGGGACCCATCATTCCTATCCGAATAGAAACGCCAGCTGTTAAAAACATGGAACAACAACCAAATACAAAGTCATTTAATCAAGGGACAAACTGGAACAAACGCGCTGAACCATCGAAATCCAATAGTGGACAATTCAATAATGCTACGCCGCCGCCAATTGTTTCTGTTGATATGAATGATGCTTTATTAGAAAATAATGGTATTCAAAATATTGATAATCAATTATTTGTAAATAATACAGATGTCATCAATGTAGAAAACAATACGACCTCAAAAACCGATTTGGGTAATAATGTTGCATCTGGTGTTTTAAATAATTTGCCTATTGTTAAACCATCCACTATTGCTGTTGCTGACAAAGTACCTACAATTGCCTTAGAGAATACAGCTAAAAATCAAGCTATAGCGACAGTTGAACCCATTGGTATCGCTCGCCCCAATGCGCTGTCTATCACTTATTTATTGGATGAACCGAGTATAGCCAAACGCAAAAGCAAATGGTGGACATTGGGGGTATTTACATCAGGCACATTAGATAAAGTGTCGTCGTCGTATATGTATAAATTTGTGGAAACTAAGTGGAGCAATTGGGCTATCAATAAAGGAGCTGGTTTTACCATCAGCAAACATAAAGGGAAGGTCGAATTGGAAACGGGTTTGGCTTATCATCAATTAAAATACAATACAGATTTACCTTCAAGCGTGTTAGAGGGGCGTATTATAACGGGGCAACCAAAATCCCCTGTTTTGACAAAATCTGTTGAATTAAACTTAATACAATTGCCAGTAAGTGCTAAAATGCACAGTCAAGATTTGGGTAAGTGGAATATCTATGCCAGTTTAGGCGCAACTGTAAATGCTGCATTTGGTTTGGATACTATCAATTTTGCGCCGATTGCAGCGCGTTCCGTATTATCAACCTCATTCAGAAGTGATAGTGAGACGCAGTTTCCAGAATATGGCAGACCTTTTTTAGTTGGTATTAATAGGAACGAAAATAATTTTTATTTCACTGCCAACGCAGGTGTCGGCGTAGAATATCGTCTCAATTCTTTGACAAGCCTTTATATTCAACCACAAGTCGAATACCATATACTCAATGCGGGTATCGGTACGCGCAAGGATAGAATTAATACTTTGAGTGTGCAAGCGGGCGTGAAAATGCGGATGGGTGTGAATAAGTATTAAGCGATTTCTTAGTAATATTGAAAGAATAAGCAGTGGTTTAGGAAACAGAAAATTTAGAATAACTTGATTGATATTTTATTTTTTTCAAAAAAATAAAATATCAATCAAGTTATTCTAAATTTTCTGTTTCCTAAACCATTTTACAATCATTGCTTTAAAAAAAAATCCGAATGTGGCATCAGCGTACATTCGGATTTTTTTATGCAGAAATACTGAGGGGATATGCTCATCACACCGCTTGAATAATATCGTACTTCGTCAAAATATGCATCGCTCCTGCCTTGTCTCGAGCCATCACAGCGGGTATTTTTTTAGAAATATACCGATTGAGTTGGCGCAAAGGCAAATCTTCTTGCACGATTGGAAACGGTGCGTCCATGATGTCTTCAATCTTATGCTCGGTATGTTTGATAGGGTTTTCTAACAAATACGTCAAAACCGCATTTTCGGTGATAGAACCTACCATATTATCATTGTCCACAACGGGCATTTGCGATATATCCAAACTTTTCATCGTTTCAAATGCTTTGCGCACAGTCGTATCGGGCGTAACAAAATGAAAGGTTTTATTGGTTTTTTTAGAAATAATGTCTTTCACTTTCATTTCGTCGTCAAGAAAGCCACGCTCGCGCATCCAATCATCGTTGAAAACTTTGCCTACGTAGCGGCTGCCGTGGTCGTGTAGCAATACCACAACCACATCATTTTCGTTAAAATGCTCTTTCAATTGTACAACTCCTGCCAATGCCGACCCTGCCGAATAACCGACCAATATCCCTTCTTCCCGCGCCATGCGGCGTGTCATGATTGCGCCGTCTTTATCACTCACTTTTTCAAAATGGTCTATCAAATCGAAATCCACATTTTTGGGTAATATATCTTCACCTATCCCCTCCGTAATGTAGGGATATATCTCATTTGGGTCAAAAATGCCCGTTTCTTTGTATTTTTTGAATACAGAACCATAGGTGTCCACGCCCCATATTTTGATAGTTGGATTTTTTTCTTTCAAATATTTCGCCACACCTGATACCGTGCCGCCTGTGCCAACGCCCACGACAAAATGGGTGACTGTACCATTGGTTTGTTCCCAAATTTCGGGACCGGTGCTTTCATAATGCGCTTGGCGGTTGCTTAGATTGTCATATTGGTTCATCCAACACGAATTTGGGATTTCTTTTGAAAGCCTTGATGCAACAGAATAATATGAGCGTGGGTCTTCGGGTTCTACGTTGGTTGGGCAAACGATAACCTCCGCACCGAGAGCTTTTAGCATATCAATTTTTTCTTTCGATTGCTTATCGCTGGTCGTAAAAATACAGCGATACCCTTTCACAACAGCGGCAATTGCCAAGCCCATGCCCGTATTGCCAGATGTACATTCTATGATAGTGCCACCCTCAAGTAGGCGACCCGCTTTCTCAGCATCTTCTACCATTTTGAGTGCCATACGGTCTTTAGTGGAGTGTCCTGGGTTAAACGTTTCCACTTTTACCAAAACAGTACAGGGCAAATCGGCAGTGATTTTATTGATGCGAACCATCGGCGTGTTGCCAATAGTTTCGAGGATATTATTTTTGATACTCATACTGTCATTTTTTTTCATATTGGTTGCAAATTTAACGCTTTTAATGGGTGATTGGTTTAAATAGTTTTCCTAAAAAAGGGTTCGAAACTGCTAAAAATACTGAGGGGGTAAGCACCAGTAGTTTTTATCTGATACCTTACCCCCTCAGTATTTTCACTGTCGAATGGTATTACTTGATAATACTCTTCAAAACATCTTGATTAATCTCGACTTTATAGGCTTTAGCCAATTCTTCCATCCATTGTTTTTCTAAAAACTCTTGATAGTCGGCAACCACGTAGCCACGCGCTTCTTTCAAAGTTTTTTGAGTTTTAGGCATCACTTTTTCTATTTTCATGAAAGACCAAGATTTGTCTGGATTTTGCTTATCGGCAGTTAAAGAACCCGCTTTCCATGCCAAGCCTTCTATGGCTTTATTTTTACTTTTTTCGTAATTATCTTCCGAAAACGAAACGATTTCTTTTTTCTTATTGAATTTCTTCAAAACTGCTTGAGGGTTTTTCTTAGCTGCCAATTCACGGATGGCGGCTAAATCTGCTTTTGCGGAATCTGATACAGTATATGTAATCAATTGTGCGCGTTCATCCCACATATACTTGTCTTTGCGGGTAGCGTGGAACTTATCCAAACCCACAGTATCCTGCGAAGCCTTGTCCCAGACGTTCATTTTGATGGCTTCAAAAAGCAATATGCCTTCCTCATATTCGCGCATAAGGTTTTTGAAGTCACTATATTTGGTTTCTAACTGCGATTCCTCGAAAGCCATAGCCGATTCGTCAATGAACTCTGCGTACATTTTGCGGGCAATTTTACCATTGTCATTATTGGCTTCTACGGCATAACTCAAACGGCGATTGGCATTGGCAATTAGATATTGGGCAAAATCAGTTGCGTTGCGTTGCATATTGCCAATATTAAATAAGTTGCCCATTGGCGTTTTATTGCTATTGCGCCAAGCATATGTTAAAAAAGTAGAATCCAAACCACTGATAAATTCATCCAGTACGGTTGCATTTTCCTTGAACGTATTTTCTTTTTTGATGCGCGTTAGCATCGCTTTTTTCGCCATTTCGTATCGGCTATCGTTTTGCACTTTTGCTTTTAAGCGCGTTTTCATCGTTTCGTAAGGCTCTATGCCTTTGCGCGATAGGCGTTTGATTAGATGCCAACCCACAGTTGTCTCTACGGGTTTTGATACGCCACCATTATTAATAATGGCAAATGCAGCTTCTTCAAATGCCAATTCGTAGCGACCAATACCGAAAAAGCCCAGATAGCCATTGCGTTGGGCAGATTGACCGTCATCTGAGTGTTTAATCGCCATAGGGTCAAATGGCTCACCCGCTAATAAGCGTTGATACAGGCTGTCAATTTTTTCCTTGACATTAGGTTGTGGCATATTTTCTTTTACTTTGCGCAATAAAATATGCGAAACCTCGATTTCACCACGCGCAGGACGTGCTTCCGTTACTTTCAGAATATGGTACCCTAAAGGTGAGCGCACAATATCTGAATTTTTGCCGATGGGCAAAGTAAAAATAGCCGATTCTAAGTCGTAAAAACCATCGGGTAACATACCTGTAATGAAACCCACATCACCGCCTTTGCGTTTGGTAAAAGTATCTTGCGTATTTACCCAACATTCCTGCTCAAAATTTCCGCCCTTTGCAAGATTATCTTTAACTTTTGAAATCAATTTGTAGGCAGGCATCGTATCATTTGGGTCAATTTTTATCAAAATATGACTGACTTTTCTATCTTTTGATACCCTGTCGTGTGCCTCTTTCATCAATTTTTCGGTCACTTCTTTATCTGTTAAGTAGCTGTCAGATAACTGACGGCGATAGCCAGCCAACTCATCGCTCAACGCTGGGATGGTATCCAATTTCATATCCTTTGCCCGAGCTACTTTCATCTTAAATTTGGTATATAAATCCAAATATTCATCCACAGAAGCTTTACTAAAATCCGCTTTTGCACCATTGGTTTTAGTGTAGATATAATTAAATTCAGAAAGATGGACAGGCGTACCATGCACTGTAAAAAGGGTAGGGTCTATTTGTCCAAAGGATTGTATGGCAACCATAGTGAATGCCATCGAGAAAACGAACTGCTTAATCATATTGCTTTAATAGTTTTAAAAAAAGAGAAGGTAAGTGTCTCAAAATGCGTTTGCACTAAAGCGCATTTATTAACGTTTTTCAGCGTCAAATATTATTTTTCTAATTAAAAACGCGCAAAATTAATGGTTTTTATTCAAAAATCAAATGGGTATGGGTTACAATGTATGTTTTACTTCATCCCTTAACATTAATTCGGACATCATTTATTTTGAAAGACGTAAAACACGCCTACGAGTTTCACGTTTCTATAAAAAAAGACGATATTTGCGCGCCTTTTATAAAAATAGACTTATGCGGATATAGTTTTTTGTCATACTGAGCGCAGCGAAAGAATCTGAATTTCCTTGATTTCTTTATACATTCAGATACTTTCGCTGCGCTTGGGATGACAACAAATTATATCCGCATAAGTCTAATAAATAGAAATATCATCAATGAATATCTTGAAATCCATTTTTTGCTTTTGCTTTATAGCTCTTTCTGCACTAGCATGTAGCAAAGAAAAAGTTATTTTTGAAAAAAATTATGACCTTAAAAATGGGCAATGGGCATATGGAGATACGCTCGGTTTTACATTCTCTATTGCCGACACAATGGCTCTTTATGATATTGTAATGGTTATCAAACATACCCATCAGTATGCGACACAAAATTTGTATATGAATATATCTACCAAATTCCCTACTGGCGAACGTCCAAAGCAATTGTTGAATATTGATTTGGCGGACAATACGGGTAAGTGGGAAGGTAATTGCAATAGCACAGAATGTACATTTGAAATACCCATTCAGCCTAATGCCTACTTCAATACGGCAGGGCAATATACCATCACCCTTGAGCAATATATGCGGGAAGAATATTTAAAAGACATCAAAAGTATCGCTTTAAAATTGGTAGATAAGAACCAAAAACGCGATTTTGAGGTTGAAAAGCAGATAAAGAAGAAATAAAATTATTCATTAATAAGAACTCTCGGCTAAAAAGCCTCGTTAGAGGTGTGATATTGGTAACAGTTGCTCAACAAAATTAGGAAAGGGGGCGCAGCCCTGTAATATAAAACTTATTACAGGGCTATACGCCCCTTAAAAATACTGAGCGGGGAGCACTATTCCAATATTACACCTCTAACGAGGCTTTTAACCCAGAATTCACATCCTTAACTAAATATGAGTTTAGAAGCAAACATTCAAAAAGATTTAATGGCTGCCATGAAAGCCAAAGACGAGGCGGCTTTACGTACCATTAGAGCTATCAAAGCCGCCATACTAATCGTCAAAACTGATGGTAGTGGCATTGCCCTTAATGAAGAAGGCGAAATAAAATTGTTACAAAAAATGGTGAAGCAGCGTAAAGATTCGCTCTCTATTTTTGAGCAACAAGGGCGTACTGAATTGGCTAAAATCGAGCGCGATGAAATAGAAGTCATCGAACGCTACTTGCCAAAACAGATGAGCGTAGAAGATATTGAAGTCATCGTTAAAAATATTATTGCTGAAACAGGCGCGGCAGGTATGAAAGATATGGGTAAAGTGATGGGCGCAGCCAATAAAGCTTTAGCTGGGCAAGCGGAAGGGGCTGTTATATCAGGTGTTGTCAAAAAACTATTGGCATAATATGGCGCGTAAAATTACTTTTCATGTAGAGGATATTAATTTCAAACCACCCAAAGCTACCCCCCTCAGTATTTGGATAGAAAAAGTCGTGCAACAAGAGGAAAAAAAACTCGGTACAGTCTCCTATGTTTTTTGTAGTGATGACTATCTGCACAAAATCAATCTTGAACACCTCAAACACGATACCCTCACAGATATCATCACATTTCCGTACAATCGAAACCCAATTGAGGGCGATATATTTATCAGTATTGACCGTGTGCGCGATAATGCTAATGATTTTAATGTGCCTTTTGAAGTCGAACTATACCGCGTTATCATTCATGGCATATTACATTTGTGCGGCTACTTAGATGAAACCGATGAACAAGAAGCGGAAATGCGCCACAAAGAAGATATGTGTTTGAAAATGCTTTAGAAATTTTTTATAAAAATGAAAGTACCCATGCAAAAAGCTACCCCCTCAGTATTTTCCTTTTTTTTAAGGAAATTTTTTTTATTTTACTTCATTCCAATAAGTATTGTGCTTCAAAGTTGCGCATCAAAAAAGCCTGTTACAGGGTTTGTAGAGAGTAAGATTCCAACTGCACCCAGCTATTCCGATTTGAAAAATTGGGCAGCTCATCCTGATAAAGCTGACCCAGCTGACAGAATTCCAGGCGGCACAAATTTTAAGAATTTGCAAGGCGAGGCGCAAGTTGATGTTTTCTTTTTGCACCCAACATCTTACACCATGCAACGCGGTAACACCCAATGGAATGGTGATGTGAATGATACTAAACTGAATAAAAAGACGGACGATGGTGCGATATTATACCAAGCAAGTATCTTCAATGGGGCTGGGCGCATCTTTGCACCCCGTTATCGTCAAGCGCATATTGTGAGTTATTTTACATCAGATAAGGCTTCGGCGATAAAAGCATTGGACATAGCTTATGAAGATATAAAAACGGCTTTTGAGCATTATTTGAAAAGTTGGAACAATCAACGACCTATTATTATTGCTGCGCACAGCCAAGGCACAACACACGCAGTTCGCCTTTTAAAAGAGTTTTTTGACAATAAACCTTTGAAAGATCGCCTTGTGATTGCCTATATCGTGGGTATCCCTGTTGAGAAAAAAGCCTTTGATACCATATCTGTTTGCGAAACACCCGAACAAACGGGCTGCTTTTGTAGTTGGCGCACCTTCAAAGAAGGTGGCGAAACCCGTTTCCCGATGGGCAACAAAATTGCCGTTGTCAATCCTATTAGCTGGCTTACTGCTACCGATAAAACGGATATATCATTACACAAAGGCGGTGTTTTGACGGGCTTTAAAGCATGGGAAGGCAATAAGCTGCAAGCACAAATTCACGAAGGTGTTTTATGGATAAACAAGCCACAATTCAAAGGTAGTTTTCTATTTCGCACATCCAATTACCACATCGGCGATTACAATTTATTTTACCACAATATCAGAGAAGATGTAGAAAGGCGGGTTGGCTATTTTTGGAAACGATGAATTTACTCCTAACCCCAAATGGGAAACTGACCAATGTCTCTAAATTTAATGCTCAACTATTCGCAGGTTCTAAAAAAAAGTCTCCCTTGGTGATTAGGGGCAGTTTTAAAAAATATGATTACCTTGCAGCGAAAATATAGCGAAAAACACAACCAAGAACGATAAAAACTTGTCTTATAGTTGGACAATTACATATTCATGCAACATTGTCCTTTTGCATATCTTTATGAAATTAGACGATATTAAGAAACCAATCGAAGCGGAGTTAGAGGCTTTTGAAGATCATTTTAGGGATTCGATGCGAACCCAAGTACCGCTATTGGACAAAATCACGTATTATATCGTGCAACGAAAAGGTAAGCAAGTACGACCCATTTTTGTTTTTTTGAGTGCTAAATTATGCGGTGACATCAACCCTGCAAGTTTCGTGGCGGCAAGTTTGGTGGAGTTGCTACACACAGCAAGTTTGGTACACGATGATGTGGTGGATGATAGTTACGAAAGGCGCGGTTTTTTCAGCGTCAATGCCTTGTGGAAAAATAAAATAGCCGTATTAGTAGGCGATTTTCTACTCTCAAAAGGATTGTTAGTTGCCTTAGAAAATAACCAAGCGCATTTGTTGAAAATCATGTCGAATGCCGTGAAAGTAATGATTGAAGGAGAGTTGTTGCAATTAGAAAAAGCCCGCCGATTGGACATCAAAGAAGAGATTTACTACGAAATTATTCGACAAAAAACTGCTTCCCTCATTGCTGCTGCGTGCGCCGTAGGCGCGGCTTCTACCACTCAAAACGAAGATTTAATACAAAAAATGCACCTTTTTGGTGAAAAAATCGGCATCGCTTTTCAAATTAAAGATGATTTATTCGACTTCGGTACAGACGATGTGGGCAAACCATTAGGCATAGACATTAAGGAAAAAAAGATGACCCTACCCCTTATTCACGCTCTTAATAAAGCAACATCACAAGACCGCAGCCGCATCATAAATATCATCAAAAAAGACAATGAAAACCCCGAAAAGGTAAAGGAAGTGATAGATTTTGTGCGCAATAGTGGTGGACTTACCTATGCCGAAGAAGCCATGTATTACTATCGCCAAGAAGCTTTCGACATATTAAAATCTTTTCCTGAATCGCCTGTCAGAACCTCTTTAGAGGAATTGGTTTACTTCGTGACAGATAGAAAAAAATAAAGTAATTATATTTTTCCATTTTGGGGTTAGGTAGTAATTATCTAACTTCTTCAAAATCAGTGGCTTCTGCCGAAGGCAGTTGCTGTTGCGTTATCGTATTGCCAATCAAATTAGGTGGAACTGTTGCTAATTTTTGAATATCCAACTCCCAATTCATAGATAGTGCTAATTGTTGCATCATCATAGTTGCTTGGCGATTGGCTATCATCGGCAAATCACTTTGCAAGGCTTTTTCGTGCATGAGGCGTTTAGATTCGGCAAGTATTTGAGTATAGTCTTCGTTCTTAAATTTATTGAGCCAGCCTTGATTGATGTCGTAAAATTTATAATCAGTATCAATAGACAAGACCTCTGCCAACGGCATTTCGTCAATAATCAATTTGCGATTGCTTTCATCTCTGCGTACTTTCATTTTTGCAAAATCAAAACCCACAGATACTTTTGCTTTCGTGACAACAAGGGCTTTTTTATGAGAATTCCAAAACCATAGAAATTCCTTTGGGCTATTGTGGTCGTATATCTCCGTGAAATATCCTTCGGCAACCACAACTTTACATACCTTTTCTAATTTTTCTAATAAAATCGTGGACTCTTGCCGCAACATGTCTTTATTGTCGCGCAATTTATTGCCATACATCCAATTGAATATTTGCCAAGAGGCAATACCGCCTATAGCTACCGCTATTACAAAAATTAGTGTAGTCATGTATATGATTGTAAACTAATGGTGATTATCAAATTGTGAATATGCAAATGTGCATTTTCAATCACATATATAGACGTAAAAGTAAAATTAAGTCAAATATAAAAAAAATTTCTAAATGCACTATTTTATATCTCCCACATATCACCCCAAAGGCGATTGCCGCCGTCAATATATATCGTCTCACCAGTAATGTAAGCGGATGCGGCGATAAAAAGTGTCAATTCTGCCACTTCTGCGCATGTGCCGAGGCGTTTCATGGGTATTTTATCTGAAAGCCCTTTCAACAATTCGGGCGGATAGTTTTCTAAACCAGAAGATTGAATAATACCGGGCGCGACACAATTAATAATAATACCTTTATTGACCCACTCTATCGCTAAGGTTTTTGATAAATTCATAACGCCTGCCCTTGCAGCAGCTGAGTGGCTCATGCCAGGGAAACCTTTGTAATTAATTAGGACAATATTGACAATATTTCCTGCATTTTGCTTGAAAAAAAAGCGCTTTGCCATCTCTTGTATCATAAACCACGTCCCATTCAAATTGGTATTGATGACGGCTTTCCATCCATTTTCGCTAATATTCTCGGCGGGAGATGGAAATTGCCCTCCTGCATTATTGATGAGAATATCTAATTTGCCACTTTGAGTTTCAATCATATCGGCTAATTGACTGATGCTGGTGGTTTCTCTAATATCCAAAGCAAAGGTTTTTACTGCACCGCAAGGCTTCAAATCCATTACCGCTTTGTCTAATTTTTCTTGTTTGCGTGAGGCAATATAGACTTCTGCACCCAGTTCTAAGAACTGTTTAGCTATTTCGAAGCCAATACCTGTGCCGCCGCCCGTGACAAGCACTGTCTTATTTTTAAAAAGATTTTGCTTAAACATAATGGAGGTAAAAGACATTAAAAGAATAAAACGGAACGCTGTTCCGTTGGAATGTAATAAAACGGAACAGCGTTCCGTTTCACTTTTCAAACATAGACTCAAAAAAAATACCCCCTCAGTATTTTCGACTGCGAGGGTATATTTTTTTTCAAGTAAACTCAATTGTTATGCAAACATATCCAATTTACCTAAGTTTTGAGCTAATAGATAATAAAACACCGCACGGTGTTTTTGACGGTTGCCTGAACCCATTTGGTCACAGACAGCTTTTACAGCCGCGTCAAGATTAGCACCATCAGCAAGACCTAATTTCTTTATCAAGAAATTGTTTTTTACGCGGTCAAGCTCGGCTTGGTCGGAGCATGAAACCATAGAAGCATCGCCCAAATAGATAGATGGTCCGAGTGACTTCGCTACTTTTTTCAAAGCATCTTCGTTCACGCCACCTGTGATGCCTTGAACACCACTCAATGTGCCTTTATACTTTTCAATTGCCTCATCAAATTTACTCATAATTACCTTATTTTTAAAAAAGTTAGTGAATAATTTATGTTTTCCATTCCAAAGCTAATACAATTCTATGAATATTTCCAAAAGAATTGTTTATATTTTTTTATTTTTATTTTCTTAAACCGTAAAGATAGTTGATTTATTTTAAAAAAAAATACATTTTTGCATATAGTTATTAGCATATATTGCGTTAGTATTGCAATTACTTATCCTTAAATATATGACTTTCATATAGTTAAAGATTATTTTTGTATTGTATGTTATAAATAAAAATTTCTAAAACAAACAAAAACGTATATTTGCATTATCTCAAAAAACACAATCCGATATTAACTTGACGTTTTTATAAACGGATTATCAAAAAGACAAATCTATGAAAAATTATTTATCACCATTATCCTACGAGAAAATGAAGAAATTCATATTAGGTATTGCGCTATTGAGTATTGTATCGGCATCATTTGCGCAGCCATTGAGCAAACCTGACCAGCCCACGTCTTTTTACGCCATTCATTTGGGTGCTTTCGATGAAAGCGTGAAACAAGCCGATTTTGAAGCCATTCGCTCTTATGCCTATGTCTATAAACGTGAAGGCATCGTTTATATAGGTGGGTTTACTTCCGAAGAAGCGGCTGAACCCGTATTGGCAAAAATCAAAGCCAAAGGCTATGACGATGCATTTATATCTGCCCGTTCGTTAATAAAAAATGCTAAAAACGTACACGTCATTCAAATTGCCAGCAAAGGCGCAGGCGAAGTAATTGATTGGAAAAAATATGCTAAAATTGGCGACCTATTTTCGATGCCAAGCCTTGGCGTGGTTCGTCTTGTGCATGGTTATTATACCGATGTTAATGATGCCCGTGTCAAATTGAAAGAAATTCAGAACTTGGGCTACGCTGATGCTTTCATCAAAACAGTGAAAGATGTCCAAATTAATAATATTACAGAATTTGATACAGGCGATAGCAAGTTGGTTTTTCAATCAGACAACAGAGAAAAAGAAACTGAAGAAGAACTCCGTATCAAAAGTCCTGCAAACTCTTACAGTACTATTGCCGTAAAAAGAAAATCAGCCATAAAATTGCAAGAGGCTTTGAAAGAAATTGGTACTTATGGTGGTACTATTGACGGTATGTATGGCAAAGGCACCGCAACGTCTTACGATAAGGCGTTGAAAATCAATCGCCGCCTTGCCAATTTTAACGACATGTCGCAAAAATATGAAGGCTTTGACGGTTGGGAAGATGTTCGCCTTTTAATGACTATTTCGCGCCAAATCAATACCAAAGACAATGTACAACCTATCGTTTCGGATATGTTGGAAAGCCTTCCGACTACTCCCCTCAGTATGAAAGAGGTAAAATTAACTTTGGATTGGCACTCGACTACATGGAAAAATTTGGAAAAATGGTCTGCCCTTTCTGAATATAACGACCAGATTTATACAGCTCTAAAAATTGCCTATTATCGCTCGTTGGTACATTTGGAAGATTACTATGCTTCAAAAAAAATTGTAGGCGAACAGGGAACAGCCTTAGCTGTGTCTGCGCTCAAAACTTTAATTGACGAAGATGTCGAAGGCTTTAAATAAATAAGTGTGAGTTATGAGTTATGAGTTATTTCAAATAACTCATAACTCATACTTACAAAAAAGGCTTTAATAGCGTATTTGCCTCAAATAATAGGGCTACACTGTTAAAGCCTTTTTTGTGTGCGTAAATAAAATTATGTTTGATTGATAAAAAGTATATAATTATTCCAAATATCGTCGTAAAATTGCACAATTTTTAATGTGAAATTTTCATATCTGTTTTCTATCCAAATTGTATTATTTTTAAGATGCTTCATCTGACTTCCATGAACGTCTAAACCATAAAAGTCTTTTATTTTGAAAAAATCGTATTTAGCAATTGCCCTTATTGTCTTAATTTTGATAATTGACCAAAGTTTGAAAATTTGGGTAAAAACGTCGTTTTGCTACGGTGAAGACCGTTCGCTATTTGGTGCCGCAGAATGGGCGCGTTTAAACTTTGTAGAAAACCCGGGTATGGCATTTGGGTGGAAATTTGGCGGCGAGTTTGGCAAATTAGCCTTGAGTATATTTCGTCTTGTGGCTATTTCCTTTCTTATTTATTATGTCTATCGGTTAATAAAACGCAATGTCAATATGGGTTTGATAGTGAGTTTTTCACTCATATTGGCGGGTGCTATCGGCAATATGATAGATTCGGCATTCTATGGTATGATATTTTCCAACTCAGATTTTCATTGCTCGGGTGGTCCTGCCAAACTTTTTCCAGAAGGGGGCGGATATGAGACCTTTCTACATGGGCGGGTCGTAGATATGCTTTTCTTTCCCCTCGTTCGCAACGCAAACCATGAAGTTTTGTTTTTTCAACCCGTGTTTAATATTGCTGACTCGGCTATCACAATTGGCGTATTGAGTATTCTACTTTTCCAACGCGCTTATTTCACAAGTTTGGATAAAAAAGATGATGACAATGAAGTAGTAGGAACGGGCAATCAAATAAGTGCTGAATAAAAACCTATAAAAACGAAGCAGTGGTTTCGGAAACAGACAATTAAGAAGAATTGACTTGATGCATTTTTTTTGCAAAAAATATATATCAAGTCAATTCTTCTCAATTGTCTGTTTCCGAAACCTTTACAAACTATTTCTTCCCAATCCGCCAACGCAAGCCACCATAAATGCGTCTGCCCATCATAGGGGCATATACTTGGGTAGCATCAAAATATTCACTGTCGGGGTCTTGCCAAGCAATAATTGCCTCATGTTGCGTAAAACCGAATAAATTTTCTACACCGCTGTATAGTTCAAATGTTTTGAAAAAACGATTGATGGACATATGGGTCAGCTTATACACAGGTGAATAACTCGCATGGTGATTGCCGTATTTGCTCGGCACATAATGCCTATCTGCCAAACGCTGTTGCCCTACAATTTGATGTGTGATATTAAACATCCATTTTTTGTCGGGCGTGCGATAATCGAGTGTTGCCAAGCCGCGATGCTTGGCGACCAAAGGCACTTCTTGCAAATTTCCTTGATAGGTCGTTTTCACATCATTAAATTTATATGCCAATTTAATATCGAACCCCCTCAGTATTTCAGCCGTCACCATACTCAAAAGCGTATTGGCGTAGGATTGTCCATCTAAATTATAAAATTGCGCTTTGGTATAATCCGTTTCAATATCTGCTATGATTTGATTGGTAAATTGCGTTCTATAAACATCAATATTCATACGCAATTCTCTTTTTCCAAAAATTTTAAACGTTTTCACAGTATTGATACCAAAATTCCAAGCGTCTTCTGGTTTCAAATTGTCAGCTACAATTATTTGGCGATTGGTCGCTAAAAAAGCCACATTTTCAGCAATCGGATTGGCAACCCGCCAACCACGACCAGCAGTCAAACGCACAACGTCTCCTTCATTAAAATTATATTTAAAATTCATACGAGGCGTAGCTACAAAGCCGTATTTGTTGTGGTAATCACCCCTCAGTCCTGCAATGAAAGTGATGTCGTTATAGCCTTCCAAATTAGGGCGGCTATATACATATTCACCATATGCACCAGCGACTCCCTCAGTACGCGAGAGGTTTTTATCGTTCAAAAACTCTTGATATTTGTCGTATTGAAACGTGCTACCCAACGTCACTTTGTTGTCTGTTGTGCCAATAATGGTTGAATATATGATATTACCCAGAAAGCTATTTTGCGTCCCAAAATATTTGTTGCGTCCATATAGTGCATCCACATCATGATACGTTGCTGTCCATTGCGAACCCAGCCCTTTGTAAGGTTTATCAAAACCAATATAGCCTAATTTCAAACCCGCCGATACGCGATTGTTTTTTACTTTAATTAAAAATGGGTTGCTAAGTACTTGATTATCAGATAATTGTCCGCTTTCGCGCTCTTCCGATAAGGCATGTAATTGAAATTGGCTTTCAATTTTATCTCCTGCGAAAAAAGTGCGATACATACCATTGATTTGTTTTTTTAAAGGCATATCCACAAATTTATCCTTATCTCTGTCTATTTTATTTTGAAATGTACTACCATGTAATAGAAGTTGATGCGCAAATTTGGGTGTAAGCACTTTATTCAAATGTACGTTCATTTCCATCCGTCCCGTACTTTCGCCAAATAGATTGACAAAAACAGGTGCATCCTCAGCAGGTTGTACTAAGGATGTATTGATTTGACCCGTAATGGATTGAAAACCATTTTTCACACTACCTACACCTTTGTTAATATCAATGCCTTTTAGCCACGTCCCAGGGATATATTCAAGTGCGTAAGGCATCGCCAAACCGTAGAAATCGGGGCGATTTTCGACCATTAACTGCGTATATATCCCCCTCAGCCCCAGCATTTGAATTTCTTTTGCACCCGTGATAGCATCGGCATATTGAATATCAACAGTCCCGTTGGTTTCAAAACTTTCGGACAAATTACAACAGGGTGCTTTGCGTAGTTCGTTGCTTGATATGCGCTCCACATTGCGCGGATCAAGTGTTGATACAACATTATCACCTCTCCGACCTGACACCTCAACAGTATTTAATTTCTTAGGTTCTTTCAATTCGATGGTAATATCAGTTTGGTCTTTTTTAACGGTAATCATAACCATTTCGTAGCCGACAAACTCTACGTGTATCATCGTCTCAGGCGTTTTGCGTGAGAGGTTGAATTGACCATTGTCATCAGTGAGCGTTTCGGCACTTTTATCCATCCAATAAACGTGCGCCCCGATAATGGGTTCTCCTTTTTCATCTTTCACAATGCCTTTTATGTTTTGAGACATAAGGCTTGTTAAAGACAATAGGCAAATTAATACTATATTGATTTTCATTGATATATAATTTTATGTATAACGCCAAGTAGGTATCCGATAAATGCACATTATCGGATACCTATTAGTACGTTAAATCTGAAAAAAAGGAGATATTACTCTCAATAAACTAATGCTCGCACTCCGCACCATCACGGTATTGGCAACATTCGGGCAATTTTTGATACGTCTTGTCCGCCGCTTTTATCGTTTCAACATCGTGACCCGCCATAGCTACGCGCTTGGCGATGGCTTCTTTGGTGGTCTTTTTGTTGTCGAATGTAAGGGTCAGCAATTGGTCTTTTGATGACCATTTTGCCGTTTGTACGCCTTTAACACCGTAGGCAGCCGTTTCGATGCGCTTTTTGCACATACTGCATACGCCACTCACTTTCAGTGTTTCGGTAACAGCCGATACAGAAGCCGATTTGACAGATGTACCCGTTTGGGCAACAAGAGAAGAAGATATGAAGATAGCTATAAAGCTAAGAATTGACACTATATTTTTCATTGTTAGAAATTTTTAATTTAATTGGAAAGATAGTAGGTTACACAGAAATTAACAGAGAAGGCACAGAGTTTCACAGAGAAATATTATTCGTAAAAAAACTCTGTGAAACACTGAGTCTTCTCTGATTACCTTTGTGTTAATACAAAATTTTAAGCCAATTTCAATACCTAACAACGATACACCTGTATGAAATTGAGCAATTGTCGCCCAAAATACTGAGGGGGTGGGCGCGTGGGTATTTGCGCTTGGAAAGGAATTATTTTTGAAAAAGAATAAGTATAATGAGGTGTATTAAAAGTAGAAAAAACAATAAATAGGGGTTGCTTTGGCAATTCGATTTTTGAAAGCTCCGTAAATTTTAAGTCGGCTTTAAAGAATTTTTTATTCTTTTTGGCGCAATCATGGTCTGGTTTGGTAGGCTTTGAGCAATGCGCTTTGAGTTTTTTGCAACAAGCGTGGGTTTCTTCTTCTACGTGTTGTTTGGCGCATTGGTGCTCAATATCAAAAAAAGATACTTCATATTGCCCCATGCAGAAGCAGTACAACGTATTGACGCTGAAACCCATTGAAGCCACAAGGACGATACCGATGAGAAAACCAACAACGCTATTTTTGATACTATTTTTCACTCTTTTTTCTAAATTTTATACAAATATAATGCAGAAAAGGCTATTCTACTATTTATAAGTGCATTTTTAACAAAAGCATAACCTAATTTTACTTTGGCACTTTAAGAAAACTAAGATTTGTTTTTCATGCTTGGCAGGAAGGGGCTGTTTTTGATTTTTTTTTGTATAAGTAAAGTGCCAAAATAGAAATATTAACAATTAAATTACAACAAGGCTGCACCAAATACGCCCGCCGAGTCGCCCAATTTCGGTTTCAAAAATATAGTATCCATTTGGGTATTGAATACGTGTTTGGACGCTTCGGCGACCCCCTCAGTATAAAGGATGTCAATATTGCCTACGCCGCCACCTAACACGATAGCCGCAGGGTCGAGTATATTGATAATATGGGCAATAGCTTTTCCGAATTGGCGAATAAGGCGGTCTTTAGTCATTTTTGCCGCAGGGTCGGTGTCAATGCGGGTGAATATATCCTTCAATTTCAAGGGATTATTCGACAATGTGGCGTAATATTTTTCTAAAGCGGGACCCGAAATAACTGTTTCTACACAGCCCAATTTGCCGCAATAGCACACCCCCCCCGAGGCATCGAGGAAATTATGTCCCCATTCGCCCCCGATACCCATTCTGCCGTTGATAACTTTACCATTTACAACAATGCCACCACCAACGCCCGAACCCATGATCACGCCGAAAACTACCTCGGCATTTGGCACTACATCATGTGCCGCGCCGATTGCCGCTTCTGCTACTGCAAAACAATTGGCATCATTCGCCATACGTACTTCTACGCCCAGATGTTTTGCCAAATCCGCTTTGAAAGGCATACCGTTAATGCACGTTGTATTCGAGTTTTTATGAATACCTGTTGCGCCATCATAGCTGCCAGGCGTACCGATACCGATATAGTCGGCTTTCAAACCTGTCGTTTTTTCTAAGTCAATCAGTAATTTCTTGATTTGATTGAGGATATGCTGATAGCCTTTTTCTTTTTCTGTGGGCACGCGCAGACGCGCCAATACTGAGGGGTCTTCTTTTGATGTAATAGCGATACCTTCTATTTTAGTACCGCCGAGGTCGAAGCCGAATAATGCCATGATTGGTGATGTTGTTGTTTAGTAAAAAAATGATAGGGTCAAAAATAGGAAAGTTGTTGGAATTATATGGTTTTTAGAAGAAAAAAGCACCCATACAGCATTACTATTTCTGAATTAACTCGAAAAAGGCTTGCTTGTAAGTCTCGGAAATAGGAATTGTAACTGCCCCAATTTTAATACGGTCGCGTTCTATCACATCAATTTTATCAATGGCAACCATGTACGATTTATGCACCCGACATAAAATGTGGGCAGGTATTTCTTTTTCAAAATCCGTAAAAGTTTGGAGCGTCATTAAGCGTTTTTGGGTCGTAAAAATACGGCGATAATCGCCCATGCCTTCGATGTAAAGCACTTCATCAAGGTTAATTTTTTCTAAACGGTGTTCTGTTTTAACAAAAATATGTTTTTTAGGCTCTTGATATTGACCTGTCCCGATAGAAGCGGGCGGGGGTGCTTTTTTCTCCATCAAATCTTGCACTCGATTGACGGCTTGCATGAAACGGTCAAAAGTGTAGGGTTTTAGGAGGTAATCCGAAACTTTAAGTTCATAACCTTTCAAAGCATAATCGGGATATGCCGTTGCCAGTATCACTTGACAAGATAGGGTTGCCGTTTCCAACAATTGAATACCCGAAAATTCGCCTAAATTGATGTCTAAAAACATCAAATCTACCTTATTGGATTTGAGAAAAGCAAGGGCATCAAAGGCATTGTCAAAGGTGTT
>JAYVKQ010000673.1:0-8530 GCA_043768285.1 Saprospiraceae bacterium
GGCTCGCGTGGGTCTGTCAAGCGCACTTTGGGGCGATAGATTATGGTATCAATCGCCGCAGGAGTAGGCATTTTCTGCACCGCTTCCACGGTTTCAAAACCGTTGGCACTGACTTTAAGACGGTACGTTGCGCCATCGCTTCTTAGTTTTGTGGGCAATTTGGTGATATAGAAACCTGCTGTACTGCCCTTTTTGAATGTGGCAATCAGCAATTCATTTTTATACAACTCAACAGTTGGATTATTGACAGTATCGCTCGATCCATATACGTTTATATACGTAAACGTACTATCTTTTCCATTGATTTTTACAACATACCGAATGGTATCTGCAACACTCGGAAAAGGTTTGTTGTCCAAAGCCCCACGGCTTTGAGTGACGAAAACCGTCAAACTATCCTGCCCTTCCCACATTTCGCTATACACGACCAAACGGGGCTTATTGGGGGGAAATTTTACTTCCACAACGGGTGTAAAATACTCCTCTGGGTCGCAAGAAGTGACCAAAATACTGAGGGGTAGTAATATAAAGGCTAAGTATTTGATATTTTTCATTGTTTTAAAATTTAAAGTTCCAAGCAAAATGTGGTACGATTGGGAAAAGGCTGAATTGACGCACAACGCGCTCTGACGTTAATCGCCCATCTTTTTCAATAGTTTTATATCCTAACATCAAAAACATAGGATTGGCGCGGCTATACGCATTGTATGCCCCAAAAACCCAAGTGCGGGTATAGCGTTTTTTCTTTTTTGTAAATTCAAAATTCACGTCTAAACGATGGTAGGCTGGCATTCTATAATCGTTTTTACCCGTAATAACTTCATAATCTTGATAAAATGGATTACCAAATGAACCATTGTTTGGCGTTACGGGCAAACCATTTCCTGTGTATGGTATTTTATATAAGGCTGTCGGTAGCGACACGGCATTGCCTGTTCCATATTGCCAAGTCCCCGACAGCGTAAAGCGTTTGCTGAATTGGTGTGTTATCAATATCTCAAAATCGTGGCGACGGTCATATTTGAAAGGATATTCTACGCCATTATTAAGGTCATCGAATTGGCGCGTATTCCACGATAAAGTATAGCCAATCCACCCCGTTGTTTTGCCTTCTTTTTTCTGAACGAGAAACTCTGCGCCATATGCTTTGCCTTTGCCTTGCGTGATTTTATCCTCCCAATTACTGTTTATATTGATGAAATTTGCCCCATCGCGGTAAGAAATCACATTATTCATACCTTTATAATAGCCTTCTAAGCTGACTTCATAATCTGATTTGAACGTTTTTGCCAAACCAATACCCGCCTGCCAAGCGTCCTGTGGTTTGATGCGTTTGGTGGCAGGAACCCACAAATCGGAGGGCAGTCCAACACGCTCGTTGGTCAAGAGGTTGATATATTGGCGCATAGTCGTAAAAGAAGCCTTCAAAGCGAGGTTATTACAGAGGGGGTAGTTCATCCCGATGCGCGGCTGAATAGATGTATAAAATTCATCTTGAACACTAAAACCTGAAAAATGCAAACCCACATTGGCTTTGAGTGCGCCCCATTGCAAATCATCTTCAATATAAGCGTAAGGCTCGAAAGAATAGGTCGGTTTAGACCCCAAAGTTGTGTCCAATTTAAAACTTGAAGATTTGCTCTGCAACTGAAAAGCACCCGGTTCGTAGGTATGAAATGTGCCACCGAAGCCAAAACGCAAATGGTGCTGCGGGTTTAGGGCATAGTCAAAATCCATTTTACCACTCCAATCTTTGATACCCGATAGATATTTAGCGGAGTTATTTTCTACAATAGTGTCGCGTTTGCTATCCGCTTGGGCAAGTATATTTACATTATATCGGCTATATGTCAAGGTCGTATTGGCGAACAGTTTATTGCTGGCGAGCCAATTCCAACGGAAAGCGGTTGTCAAATTGCCCCAATCGAAGCCGCCTTTTGTTTTGTCGTACCCCTTACCGTCTTTGCGCACCTCATCGTATTGTGCGCCGAAAATATCAATCCCGTTGTAGGCACTGAGGAAAAGACGGTGTCTATCGTTGATAATATAATTGATTTTGGCGTTCAAATCATAAAAATGCGCGTCTATGCCTACACTTGAATTATAGGTCGTGTTGGAAGCATTATCTGCTTTTATGGCAGCTTTGATAATCGGACGCGCAATGACATCAAGGTAAGTCCGTCTGCCAGATACCATAAACGACATTTTATCCTTAATAATAGGACCCTCCAATGTCAAACGCGAGGCTATAATACCAATGCCACCCTCGCCGTGAAATTCCTTCATATTGCCTTCTTTCATATTAATTTCGATGATAGAAGACAAACGTCCGCCGTATCGCGCAGGGAAACCGCCTTTGGTCAGTGTTACATTTTTGATAGCATCACCGTTAAAAACGGAGAAAAAACCGCCCAAGTGCGAGACGTTATAAACGGGAACACCATCGAGCAAAATTAAATTTTGGTCGGGACTGCCCCCGCGCACATATAAGCCGTTTTGACCCTCGCCCCCGCCTTGCACACCAGGGAGTAGTTGTAATACTTTCAAAACATCTACCTCTCCCAATAATGCTGGCACTTTTTTGATTTGCTCAATTGGCACAGTCACTTGGCTCATTTGGGTTTGGTTTTCGATACGGTTTTGTTTTTTTGCCGATATTTCAACCGCTTGTAACTCAATAGAAGGTTTTAAACGAAAATTGAGCACCATGTCTTTTTCCAACGTGAATGATGTATCTACTGTAGAATATCCTACAAAGGAAATACTAAGCTGTACGGCTCCCTTTGGCAGGGTCAAAGAGTAAAAACCATAGGTATTTGTCACCATACCTTCCACCGATTTCATATCTACAACGGCGGCTGACATCAGGCGTTCAGACGAGGCTGCATCTTCAATGAAGCCGCTAATCGTGTATTTTTGTTGTGAAAAAAGGGAAAATGCCATGTGGCAAAAAAGAAATGTAATAAGTGTTTTTTTCATGAATTTAGGATTAGGAGTAAAGGTAATAGTGTGATAGACAGATACTGTTCGAGTAATGGTTGGGCATAATATACTCCAAACGTATATATCAAGGTATTTGCTACATTATCACAACACTTTAACTAAACTTCATAAATTCAAAAGTATCATATACTTTATTATCAAAACAATTACTTTGTCACCCGCCCTTTCCAAACATAAGTCTTTTTAATGTTGGATAAAAAACCTACGCCTACGATATAGAGGACGTGGAAAATCTGCGCCTTCACGAATATCTGCATCAAATCTGAACGTTTGAAAAAACGGGTCATTGTATGTAGAAAAATATAGTCCATGAGGTATTTTATGCCTACTTGGAATACCACGATATAGGCGAATGGAATAGTATAAAAGATTGATAAACAAATATTTATTAGAATATTTAAGCAAAAAAGGAAAACGCAGGTCAATTGAAAAATGGTAAAAAATTCGGTATAGCTCGACGATTTTGAAGCCCACCGTAGCCGTTGATATACAAAATCCTTGATTGTCGGTTTGGCTTTTGTAAAAACGGTTGCTTCAGGATTTTTTAAATAGCCCAAAGCATCAGGATATAATTTTGCTACCTTTTGCATCAACAACACGTCATCACCACTGGCTACGTGGTCAATATCTTGAAAGCCACCGACTTCATAAAACAGCTTTTTTTCGTAAGCCAAATTTGCTCCATTGCACATATGCGTGAATCGCCCTTGCACGCCAGCCCCCGTAATGCCCATCATACCGATATAATCTAAGGATTGAAATTTTTCAAAAAAACTACCCTCTTCGTGAAAACAAACAGGTGCGGCGATAAACCGCTTGCCTTTCGTTTCATAAAACGAGGCGATATAGGTCAACCAATCTTTTGGTACAAGGCAATCACCATCTGTCGTAACTATCAATTTTCCTTTAGCTTGTTCAATAGCTAAGGCAATAGCTTTTTTCTTAAACGGTTGATTTTTAATGACTTGTACATGATTTTTTAATTCAATGATATGGATATTCGGCAGATTGAGCGCGCGAACAAGTTGCCCTGTATTATCGGTAGAATGGTCATCAATGACAATGATTTCGTACAGATGACTTGGATAAGAACCTGATAAAATGGAATGAAGACAAGGTATAATAGTATCTTTTTCATCACGCACGGGAATGAGAATGGAGACAAACGTATGTGGTTGATACCCCCCCTCAGTATTTCGACCACTTTGTATTGCCATTTCATAAATAGGTAATGCTTTCCAATGTTTTAGATACAAAACAAAGAAATAGGCATACAGCAAAGTTAGTGCAATAGCACTGTATAATTGAACTTGTAGAAACACAAAGGTTGTTTAAAAGTGTTAGTTTTCAAAAATATTATCGTAAGGGTTGCTCTTGTCTTTTTCTTTGGGTTTTGGCATCTCTAATTTATCAATACCTTTTAATATATCATCTTGTTTTTTATTCGTAAGGTCTTCATAATCAACAAATTGCTCCTTTTCGATTTTTTGATTTTGCTCTTCAAAACTTTTTTGTAAAGTCTCCACTTTGCGATATACCAACGCTTTGGCGAAAAGCCAACCAATGACAATAGGATAGCACAATATCGTAAAACCGACTTTTACGACACCCATCAAAATATCGGTCTGAAAAGTATCGAATAGGCTGGTCACATAATTGGCAACTACCCGATAATTGATGATTAAGGTTATGATAAATAGTGGAATGGCAAGCCAATACAGTATTGTGATAAATCCTTTTACTAAAAAAAATAATAAAAGTAAAATCCCAACCATAACGATTAAAGACACGATAGACCCAAATGGATTTGAGTTAGAATTCATATTGAAACTACGGCGATTAGTCATTTTTTAAGTAGGTTTGGTTAATAATAAAGGATAAAAATGGGTTTTAAATAGTTTATTTATTAAAGTAACTATGTTTTTTAAAAGAAAAATACCTATAAAATGGCACGTTTTTCAGACACGTTTTTTTATTAAAATCAATTGGTTAAATTTGATAATCAATGTTTTAAAAAAATATTGAGGGAGATTAAAATATCTATTACTGTCACATTTTTAATAAAAAAAAATCAAAAATACACTTAAAATGGATGCGTTATTGCCATAATTATATCAAATACGAATTTCAAACGAATCTTAATAACCATTTAATCTTGCCGACATGAAAACGATAGAAACAAAAAGTCTATTGACTAAGTTCTTTTACAAAAATGAACATTTATTTTTCCAAATTCTCGTCCAAGGCGAAAGCAAAACGGATGTATATGGCGAATATGATGATTATAGCGACTATAAAGCATCTTTCGATACGCTTCAAAGAAATTTGACAAACGGCAGTGCTTTGAAATTAGTATCCGATAATTATATGAAAACAGGTAACCGCTTCGCAAAAGTGGCATGATTTTAGGAAATATTAAAGCATAATACAAAATTAAAAATTTCTAATATAAGATATTAAGATTTAGCGTCGTTAGACACTAATAAGTGAGCCGGAGCAGGTCATCGGGGGGTAGAACTGCTCCACAAGCTCACGAAATAACGACACATTGTAATCAATTTTGAATGAAAATACTGAGGGGTACTATTCGACTGAATAGTACCCCTTCGTATTTTTATACTTCCGCTATTATCGTTTCTGTTTCCCTATGCCTTTCCTCAACCATTCTACCTAAAAAGAGTGTCATCCCTAATGAGGCAATCGCCATTAGTAAAGTAATATACCACGGTATTTTATCCATGTTGCCCACTTTATCCATCTCACTGGGTTTTATATTCATAGCGTACAAACCAACGACTTGCACCCCATTATTCAAAAAATGGATAATTATCGGAACCCACAAATTCCGCGTCCATACATACATATATCCTAACAACGCACCCAATATCATCCGCGCAAAAAATCCTTGGAATTGCATATGGATGGCACTGAATATACCAGCCGCTACCCACACCTGTACGTGCTCATTTTGTAAAAAACGTCCAATTTGCTTTTGAACAATACCTCTAAACATCATTTCCTCGCCGATGCCTGGGATAACGGCAATAAGAATGACATTGACAATGATTTCGTAAAAATTTTCCTTAGCGATAATGGCTTCCAGCAACCCTTCCGTTGAGCTTTCGGCTTGCATCATCCACTCAGGCAAGGGCAGCATTTTATTTAATTGATATGCATATTGCACCAAAGGCATACTTACAATCAACCACGCTAAAGCAATACCGATAGTACCAATAGTTGGCAATTTTTTCAATTTAAAATAATTAAGCCATTCACTTTTATACACTATCCAAGCCGTAGCAAGGGCAGGAACGATGAACGAACAGATATGATTGATAAGCAATACACCGCGCATAAAATTGCGCGTACCGATGGGTGTGTTCTCACTCAATCCCTTCATTACTTCATTAAAATCTAAACCATGTGTTTTTGCCCAGCCATACATAATGCCACTGGCTATAATATTGCCCACTACAAATATCCCAATGCACAGAGCCAGCACTGCAAATGGCGACATGGTAGGGCGTTCAAATGGCGTATTATACTGAGGGGGAGTATCGTCGTGCGGTTCATGAATGTTATCCATTATCAAAATGTATAGAATTTTTAAAGAATAAGGAGTACATAGAAATGTAAAGGTATATTGTTTAAAATAGATACATATTGCGTACAGTCATTTTTTTTGAAAAAGACCGTAAAAAATAAAATATAGATGGCTGTTTTTAGCGGATATGCTCTACCTTTGTCTTCCAATTGAACCAATTAATTGAGACAAAATATGAGCGATACGCAAAGAAAACCTGCCGTACTAATGCTCCAAGATGGAACAGTTTGGTATGGCAAAGCCGCAGGTAAAATCGGCACAACTACGGGCGAAATATGCTTTAATACGGGCATGACGGGCTACCAAGAGATATTTACTGACCCATCTTATTACGGTCAAATACTCGTGGCAACCAGTGTCCATATTGGCAATTATGGCACTAAACAGACAGAAATCGAATCGGCACATATGAAAATTGCGGGTTTAATCTGCAAAACTTTCAATGTCTCTTATTCGCGCGCCCAAGCGGATGATAATATCCAACACTATTTCGATACTGAGGAAGTAGTTGGTATTAGTGATGTAGATACCCGCGCTATCGTGCGCCATGTTCGGGATAAAGGCGCGATGAACGCTATTATTTCGTCCGAAATTTTTGACCAAGAGGAATTACAGGCTGTTCTGAACGCTGTGCCTGATATGTCTGGCTTGGAATTATCGTCAGTCGTGACGACCCAAGAGCCTTATTTTTTTGGCAATCCAGAATCGAAATACCGCATTGCTGCCTTAGATTTTGGCATAAAACGCAGTATTTTGACCAATTTGACAAGCCGTGATTGCTATATTAAGGTATTTCCTGCAAAAACGTCTTTTGTTGAAATAGCCGCATGGCAGCCACATGGCTATTTTTTATCGAATGGACCTGGCGACCCTGGCGCAATGGATTATGCCGTTGCCACCATTAAAGATATTCTGACAACCAATAAGCCTGTATTTGGCATCTGTCTGGGGCATCAACTTTTAGCGCGCGCTGTTGATGTACCCACGTATAAAATGCACAATGGGCATCGCGGTATCAACCACCCCGTTCTCAATATCTTGACTGGTAAATGCGAAGTGACCAGTCAAAATCATGGTTTCGGCGTTGACCCCAATGTTATTCGCGCTAAATCGGATACCATTGAGATTACACACGTCAATTTGAATGATGATACTATCGAGGGCATTCGGGTAAAAAATAGACCTGCCTTTTCTGTTCAATATCACCCAGAAGCTTCACCTGGGCCGCATGATGCGCGGTATTTATTTGATGATTTTGTGAAGTTAATTTCTGACAACCAGTAGTTTCGACACGAATTAAAATACAAATTGCACCAATTGAAGTGTAATGATTGGTGTAACTTGTATTTTAATTCGTGCCATTCGTGTTCTATAAATAACAAATACGATGTACCGAACAGCCAAAATCATATCCGTGATTTTCCACCCACTTCTGATGATGACCTATATGCTCCTACTGCTGCTATTGGTCAACCCTTATCTATTTGGCGTGAATAGCCTTTCGGAACAAAAAAGTATAAAATTTATTCTCACCGTCTTTTTTTCTACCTTTTTAATACCTGCTTTTGCCATTTTCATGATGTGGCGATTAAAACTCCTCAATACGCTGGATATGAAAGACAAACAAGAGCGCATTGGTCCTTTCATTGTCACAGGTGTTTTTTATTTGTGGGTATATCGCTCCGTTTTAGCGGATAGCAATATTCCAACGGCGTTTTTGATTGCGGCATTGGGTACTACTATAGGGCTTTTTATCTGTTTCCTCATTAATTTATTTTTTAAAATAAGCCTACATGCTGCGGGAGTTGGCGGTTTATTGGGCATGGTGATGATAGTGATGTGGCTTTACAGTTATGGTTCATTTACTATTCAGTTGCCGTTTTTAGGAGAAGCTGATATCAGCATCAATTTTGTTTTAATCGG
>JAYVKQ010000674.1:0-7987 GCA_043768285.1 Saprospiraceae bacterium
AAAAAATGAAACTATAATGATAGCACCAATGAGATATCTGAATTTTTTCATAAACTTAGATTTTATCAAATATACAATTGTACGATTGAAATTTGCAAATAAAGCATTTTTCACCTCAAAATACTGAGGGGGTCACCCAAATTACTCAACAGAATTTCTCAAATCATCAAGATATTCGTCGGAAATGTTTTCTATATCAGATTTATCATAAATGGTTAGAAGGTGTATTACTTCATCCATGATTTTAACGCAGGTTATCACGCGCCCACCGCCACTTTTGCCTTTCCCTTTTGACCTTATAGCCATACGGATTTTGTAGCAATTATTGCCAAGTGGTGTTCCCAAATAAGGGTTTTCGATTAAGTCATTTTTTAACTGCCGAATATCGGCTATTATGGATGGATATTTTCGGTATAATCGTCTGGTTTCACGGTCAAAATCTTTGGTCGTTTTAAATTCCACAGTTGTTACACATTTTCAAGTTCAGTTAATAATTCCTCCAAAGGGCGTGTTTTTAAAGTGCCTTCTTCTATAGCTTTTGCATCGCGCAATGCTTTGGCGACAATCATTGTTTCAACTTCGTCAGCTGAAAGTTTCTTTTTTTTACTGTACGTGATAGTAGGTTCTTGAACGCTTGAAGGCATAAACACTTGATTATCAAAGGCTTTTTCAACTGTAACATAATCCACAGTTTTTAAAAAAGCTAAGAATGTAGCCGCATATTTATCTTCAATATTTATTTTTATTGTCATGATTTTTATTTTATACAAAAATAATTTTTTTTATTGTATTTACAAAATTTAAACTTTGCCTTTTAAAAATACTGAGGGGTTCACCCCAATCATCGAATAAAACGCCATAACCGTAGAAACTTACAAACGCATTCCCGATACCTTTCTATATTTACGCCACACAACCTTTTTTATCAAAATCAAAATTTACAATATATGAGTGGCTTTTTCAAAAAAGCGGTGGGTATGGTTTGTTTGTGGGCAGTTTGTACGCAGATATATGCACAAAAATCAACTTTATCGGGCGTGATTATAGATGAGCAGTCCAACGCACCTTTGCCATATGCCAGCGTTAGGGTGTTCAAAATAGCGGATAGTACCCTCGTGTCGGGTGGTTTGACGAATGACAATGGGCAATTTTCGATAGACATTCCGCAGGGGCAATACTATGCTGCGGTGGATTTTGTAGGCTATAAACCCTTTAAAATTCCTGCATTTTCAGTAGATAAAAATGCGCTCAATTTGGGTAATATTAAGGTGTCCGCTTCTTCAAAAACGCTTGATGAGGTGGTGGTGCAAGCCGAAAAAAGCACGATGGAACTCTCCTTAGACAAACGTGTATTTAATGTGGGGAAAGACCTATCAAACGCGGGTGGCACGGCAACGGATATATTGAGCAATATCCCCTCAGTATCGGTGGACGTGGAAGGCAACGTCAAGCTGCGTGGCAGCAATAATGTACGCATTTTGATTGATGGCAAGCCTACGGGTTTGGTCAGTTTCAAAGGGGGCGCGGGTTTGCAGCAATTGCAGGGCAGCATGATTGAGCGTGTCGAAATTATCACCAACCCCTCAGCTCGATACGAAGCAGAAGGCATGGCAGGTATCATCAATATTATCTTAAAAAAGCAACAAAATCAAGGATTTAATGGCTCTTTTGAAGTCATAACGGGCAATCCAGTGAATTATGGTTTGGCGGCAAATATCAATTATCGGCATAAGAAAATCAACTTTTTTCTCAATTATGGTATTGCTTATCGCATACAGCCAGGCGTGGGCACTCAATATCAAGAAAACTACAACAAGGATACCACATTTATAACCCAAATGGAACGGACGGGCGAAGTGACAGGGGTACACAACAATGCAAGGGGTGGTTTGGATTATTATTTTAATGATAAAAATGTTCTAACGGCGTACTATATGCTACGCCGCACAGACGTTAAGCGCATCACGAATTTGATATATAAAGATTATATTTTAAATATAAATAACTTAAAAACAAATACTTATCGCCAACAAGACGAAACTGAAACTGAACCCAATTCAGAATACGCCCTTACCTACAAACGCAGTTTTGCAAAAAAGGGACAGGAATTCACCGCCGATTTACGCCTCTTAGATTATTGGGAACGTTCTGACCAAACCTTTACCCAAAGCAGCACTTTTGTCAACGGTTTGCCTAATACAGGCGATACAAAATTGCAGAAATCGCTGAACGATGAATATGAAAAACAATATCTGATACAGATAGATTATACGCAACCCCTCAGTAAGGACGGCAAATTTGAGGCGGGTATGCGCACCAGTTTTAGAAACATGATAAATGATTTTAATGTGACCGAGCGTAACATAAAAGGGGAGTTTGTCACGCTACCCAATTTTGATAATTATTTCACATATGATGAAAATGTCTTAGCCACTTACGCCATTTTGGGTAATAAAAAAGGTAATTTTTCCTATCAATTTGGCGTGCGAGGCGAACTAACGGATATTAAAACATTGCTCAAAAAAACCAACGAGGAAAACCCACGCAACTACGGTAATCTGTTCCCAAGTATGCACTTTACGTATAAATTGCCTAAGGAAAACGCTGTGCAATTGAGTTATAGCCGCCGTGTACGCCGTCCGCAATATGGGGAATTAAACCCTTTTGTAACGTTCAGCGACAACCGCAATTATTTTTCAGGCAACCCCGACCTTGACCCCGAGTTTTCAAACGCTTTTGATATGGGGCATATCAAATATTTTGATAAAGGGTCATTTACATCTTCCATTTATTATCGGCATACAACGGATAAAATTCAGAGTATTCGGCGCGTGGATAATGCGGGTTTTGCTACCTCTCGTCCCGAAAACCTTTTATCCGAAGACGCTTATGGTGCTGAATTTACGAGCCAATATACCCCGAAAAAATGGTGGAAATTGGATTTTAATATCAATTTTTTCCGCGCTATTACCGACGGAGGCAATATCAACAGTGATATAGCGAGTGATACATATAGTTGGTTTGCACGTCAAACATCGCGTTTTTCGCTGCCCCATAATATTGATTTTCAGATACGCGCCAACTATGAAGCCCCTCAAAAAACGCCACAAGGCGAGCGTTTATCGGTCTATTTCATAGATTTGGGTATCAATAAGGATATTTTACAGAAAAAAGGAACTGTCACGCTGAATGTATCTGACCTATTCAATTCGCGGCGCAATCGGAGTATTACGCGCGGCAATAATTTTTATACCAACAGCGATTTTCAATTCAGAAGAAGGCAGGTAAATTTGACGTTTAATTATCGGTTCAATCAATCACCTACGGCGAAGAAGACGAAGAGTATGATAAGTGAGGAGTGATTTATTTTACATTTTATTAATGTTTTTTTAACAGTAAAAAATAAATATTTCATTCACTATTTATAGAAATGTTAAAAAAGATTTCGTTCAAACAATATTTAGATATATTTGCACTGATATATGCCAATATTAACGCTAAAAAATGAAGGAAAATGAATGCACCGAGTATATTCATAACATATAACCCTACATCTATGAGTGATCAGACATTGGCGTTCCGATTGCACGCAATTGGCGCTGTCAATGGGTTTAGAATGTTACTGCCAGACAGAAGCAATTCTAACAGTATATTAGATACTGAAACAAAGGCAAGAATTAACTCTACGGACTTTTTTGTTTTATTTTCTTCTGTTAAAATGACCAATCTGGTTCAAGAAGAAATTGCCTATGCTTTTAAGCAATGGCATGATAAGAGCAAAATCATAGTGGTATATAACAATGCTTTCGATGGTAAAAACTTAATAAATACTGAGCAATGTACAGAAATTGTTATAGATACCAGAACCCAATCTTTAGACATGATTACTAAAGAAATCATAAGCACTATCAATAAACAACAGCACAATACAATAAAACAACTGCAAAAAACCAATCAAAATCAAAAAGAATTGATAACATTATTGGGTATTGGCGCAGGCTTATTGCTACTCAATGCTTTTACTACACAAGAGAAATAGATATGGTACAACCCACAATTGCACTCATGGATACTTCTTTTTTAGCTAACTGTCTTAAATTAAAAAAATTGGGTTTTGATATATTTCCTTCTTTACGACTTTTAACAAACCATGTCTTAATTCCCCTCGAAATTAGAAAAGAAGTTGAAAATTATAGACCGCCTGAAACAAGAACAGAAGAAATAAATGAATTTCTCAATGATTTGAATTTAAGCAATGGGTTTTATCGGCTGTGTACCAATTATGATACGATGATATTGAATGAATTAATGTCAATCATTGATAATGGGGAGGCGGAACTAATAGCCCAAGCACAAAAAAGAGAAGAATACTGGATTTGGATTGATAACACAAGAGATACTAAAAAAGTAGAAAACTCATACACTCATTTTCATTTTCACAATATTATAACTGTGGTTTATTTACTATACTACAAAGGTATCCTTCCTTATACTCTTGACGAGATTATGGTAGCTGTTCATCGTGTATATAATCACGGCATAGATAAAAGAACAGCGGCTGACGAGCAAGCCAAAAGATGGCTATCTCTATAAAATTGCTACACTTTTTGTTCTTTTAAGAAAAAACCCTTTTGTCTGGCATGAAAAAACAACTATTTCTACTAATTTTATTATCGTCTTTCCTATCGTGTAAAACCACAAAAAACAACGATATAAGCCAACCCTTTACTATCGCTTTTGGTTCATGCAACGACCAAAAGAAGGTAAATTTTTTATGGAAAGAAGTTGTAAAAAATAAATCTGCCGTGTGGGTATGGGGCGGCGATAATACCTATTCGGATACCGATAATATGGATACCCTTTGGCGCGATTATCAAGTCGTTTTGAATAATCCAGACTATCAAAATCTGCAAAAACAAACGACAATACTCGGCACTTGGGACGATCATGATTATGGTTTGAATGATGGCGGTGAACATTTTAAAGCCAAAAAGCAAAGCCAGCAAAAATTGTTGGATTTTCTGGGTGTTAAAAAATCTGATAAAAGACGGCAACGCGAGGGGGTTTATCATGCCGAAACTGTCAAAATTAAAGAAGGGTCGGTAAAAATTATCGTGTTAGATACCCGCTATTTTAGAAGTGATTTGACTAAAAATGTTAATCCTAAAAAGCGGTATCAACCCAGTGCATATGGTGTCGGCACTATGCTTGGCGCGGCACAATGGGCTTGGTTGGAAAAGGAATTGACCACATCGAAGGCAGATTTTAACGTCATAATGAGTAGCATACAAGTGCTTTCGGGCGAACATGGCTACGAAACGTGGGGCAATATGCCACATGAAGTTGATAAATTGAAAAAAATGATACAAACCTCAAAAGCCAAAGGCGTGTTGTTGCTGTCGGGCGATAGGCATATATCCGAATTTTCTAAAACCAGTATTGAGGGTGTCCCCTACCCGCTTATTGATTTTACGAGTAGCGGCTTGACCCATGTTTTCGATAAATTTGTATCAGAAACCAATCCTTATCGCGTGGGTGCAGTTGTGCCTAAAATCAGTTTTGGTTTACTGGTTTTTGATTTTAAAAATAAGGAAATTACCATGCAGATTAGGGGGAAAGAGAATATGGTTTTGGGGGAATTGAAACAACGGTATTAATGTGTAACGGAACGCTGTTGCGTTGAGTGCAACAACACAACGGAACAGCGTTCCGTTGCACTGCCCCTCAGTATTTTGAGCTAAAATAGACTACTTGAAAGAAAATTTTGCTTTCTTTACAACTATTAGATATTATTTGGAAAATTCTTGTATCAGGTGGCTCATATATTCGGGGAACTTTAGAAGTTCCCCGAACATGACGGCAAAATGTAAACAAAGTTCTCGAATAATATCTATTATATCAATACACGAATTATACGAATTTTTAGGCGAATTTTTCCAATTTGGATATTATCAAATATGTATGTTTTTCAAAATAATTACATCCGAATTAGAGAAATTCGTGTAAAAATTAGCGTAATTCGTGTTAATAAATCCAATTATAATTAAAAATGAAAAATCTATTACTACTCCTATTCCCCTTTATTTTAATGTCTTGCAACACACAATCGGCTGAAAAAAAAGCGACAAAGCCTGTGCAATTGGTGACACTTGACCCTGGGCATTTTCATGCGGCTTTGGTTCAAAAATCTATGTATGACGATGTGGATGAAACGGTTCACGTATATGCGCCCGTTAGTCAAGATGTGAAATGGCATTTTGGGCGCATCGAGGGGTATAACAAACGGGCAGAAAATCCTACACAATGGGTTGAAAAAGACTATATCAATGATGATTTTTTTGAAAAAATGATTGCAGAAAAAAAGGGAAATCTGGTGGTTATATCGGGCAATAATCGTTTGAAAACGGATTATATTTTTAAATCCTTGCAAAATGGGTTCAATGTGTTGGCAGATAAGCCGATGGTGATTAATAGCGCGGATTTTGAAAAGTTAAAAATGGCATTTGATACGGCAGCGAAAAACAATAAATTGCTGTACGATATTATGACAGAGCGTTTTGAGGTGACGACCATGCTTCAAAGAGAGTTATCTCAAACCCTCTCAGTATTTGGGACACTTGAAAAGGGGACGCCTGAAAATCCTGCAATTACAAAAGAAAGTGTGCATCATTTCTACAAATTTGTATCGGGCAGCGTCTTGACCCGCCCGCAATGGTTTATGGACGTAAAACAACAAGGCGAAGGTATTGTAGATGTGATGACGCACTTAGTGGATTTGGTACAATGGGAGTGTTTCCCAGAGCAAATCATTGATTATCAAAAAGATATAAAAATAAATACAGCTAAACGTTGGGCAACGAATATGGGTTTAAGCCAATTTAAAGCTATCACAAAAAGCGAAGGTTTTCCTGATTATTTGAAGCCAAATGTTGTGAAAGACACTACTTTACAAGTGTTTTGCAATGGCGAAATCAATTATACACTGAGGGGGGTACACGCTAAAACGTCCGTGATTTGGAACTATCAAGCACCCGAAGGTACAGGCGATACGCACTATTCGATTATGCGGGGCACGAAAGCCAATTTGGTGATTAGACAAGGGAAAGAAGAAAATTATAAAACGACTTTGTATATCGAACCCATAAGCCCGACCCCTCAGTATGTAGCCGTTTTGAACGATGTTTTTACACAATTGCAAAAAAAATACACGGGTATAACGTTTGAACAAGTGGGTAAAAATTGGAAAGTTAATTTTCCCGAAGTCTTAAAAACCAATCACGAGGCACATTTTGCACAAGTGACGGCTCAGTTTTTAGCCTATTTGAAAAAAGGCAATTTGCCAAATTGGGAAGTGCCGAATATGATTGCGAAGTATTATACGACGACACAGGCGTTGGAAATGGCGCGTAAAAAATGAGGTTTTTACATATAGTATTGGGTTCATATTTTTGAAAATTCTAAATATTTACTTAAATTTGTAAAAAAATATACATTATGTTTGACGATAGTAATATTGCGATTAATCCATTAGCTGTTCTAAAATCAGAGAAAGAGCCACGACGTTACACGCTCGCTGAATTTTTACGTCGTTCTGAAAAATCAGAAGATTTACTCGAATATTATGATGGCATCATAACCAAATTACCTATGGCACGCGGACCACACAATGAAATAATAATGAATGTCGGTACAGCCCTCAACATTTCTATAAAATCAAATGGCAAAAAATACCGCGTATTCGGAGGGCAACAAAAAGTCTATATGCCTGCCTTGAACTTTGGGGTTTTTCCTGATGTATTAGTCATCACAGATAAACCTTTATATTGGGATGACAATCAAGTTTTATTGATTAATCCAATTCTCATAATAGAAGTACTGTCAAAAGGCACAAAAAAATATGACCGAAATGGGAAATTTACGGATTATAAAACCTTAGAGAGTTTTCAAGAATATGTATTAATTGACCAAAATAAATGCTACGTAGAAA
>JAYVKQ010000675.1:0-3377 GCA_043768285.1 Saprospiraceae bacterium
CAACTATAATCTATCAATTATCAACTATAATCTATCAATTATCAACTATAATCTATCATCTCGTTTACAAGCACAAAAAAAGCGAATTCTTTTCAGAACTCGCTTTTTTTGTGCTGGAAAATATTATCCTAATTTTACGTGGCAAAAAGCCGTAACAGTCAAACCTTTTTTCACGCTGTCAAGATATGCGCCAACGGTTTTGCTACCATCTTTCACATAATCTTGTTTCAATAGTGTAAAGTCTTTGTAGAAACGGTTTAGTTTGCCTTGTGCGATTTTTTCTACCATTGCTTCTGGCTTACCTTCTGCACGCGCTTGCTCTTTACCAATTTCGATTTCACGTGCAATCGTATCAGCCGATACGCCACTTTCGTCAACGGCTACTGGTTTCATAGCTGCTACTTGCATCGCAGCATTTTTACCCGCTTCGATGAGGTCTGGTCCTTCTAAATTCAAGCCAACGATTACGGCTGCACGGTTGCCCATGTGTACGTAAGGTATAACTTGACCTTCGCCACCAGCCGTTTGGATAATGCCGTAGTCAGACAATTCCAATTTTTCGCCAATGATGCCGATTTGTTCTTTCACTTTATCTTCAACGGTGATACCTTCGTCGGTTTTGATAGCCAACAATTCTTCTCTTGTCGCTGGAAGATTCTTTAACGCTATTTCGGCAAAAGTTTGTGCTAATGCTACGAATTTATCGTTTTTAGCCACAAAATCCGTTTCGCAAGACAAGCGAATAACGATACCATTGTTCCGATTAGCTGAAGTCAAAGCCAAGCAAACGCCTTCTTTCGCTTCACGGTCTTCACGCTTTACAGACAATTTTTGACCTAATTTACGCAAAAAGTCTATTGCACCTTCGATATCGCCTTCAGACGCTTCCAATGCTTTTTTGCAATCAGACATACCTGCGCCTGTCATGTCGCGCAATTTTTTAATATCATCAAGAGCTACTGCCATTTTTCAATAGTTATATATGTGATGAATGAATATTTACATGCGTTAAAACGATATCTACTACGTGAAGTTTCACTTATTAGATACCGTTTTGACTTAATTCTCCTTTGACACTCTAATAATTTAAAAAAAACATAAGAAGGTTTTTGATTTTCTTTTTATAAAAAATTTCCAATTTTTTATAAAAAGAAAATCAAAAACAGCCCCCCGTCTTGCCAAGCATGAAAACAATTCTAAGTTTTATTAAAGTGCCAAAGCAGTATTAAATACTGAGGGGGTAATCATGTACGATGTTTGATGTACGATGTACGAGGGTTTTCGTACATCAAACATCAAACATCAAACATCAAACATTATATTAGTTCGCTTTCACTTCCTTCGTCTTGTTGCGTTCTTCCAAACCTTGACGAATAGCATCAGCGATATAGTTCGTAATCAGAGAAATTGACTTTGACGCATCATCGTTAGCAGGGATAGCAAAATCCACATCATTTGGATTGCAGTTTGTATCCACCATAGCGAAAGTACGCAAGCCCAAACGCTTTGACTCTTGCAAAGCCAAGTGTTCGTGTCCGATGTCCACTAAAAACACAGCCGCAGGCAAGCGGTTCAAATTGGCGATACCTCCAAGTACCTTCTCAATTTTGTTGCGCTCGCGGGTCATCATCAATTTTTCTTTTTTCGTAACACTTGTTGCCGTTTCGTCGTGCAAAATGCTGTCAATGTTTTGCATTTTTTTAACAGACTTACGTACAGTTGTGAAGTTGGTCATCATACCACCCAACCAACGCTCCGTTACGAAAGGCATACCTACACTCAATGCTGCTTTTTGAACAATATCACGCGCTTGTTTCTTAGTCGCTACGAACATGATTTTGCGACCACTTTTAGCGATTTGACGCATTGCATTAGCTGCACGGTCAAGGTTTTCGCCAGTGCGGTTCAAGTCAATCAAGTGAATACCTTTATGTTCAGCAAAGATGAATGGCTGCATTTTAGGGTTCCACTTACGTTTCAAGTGACCAAAGTGAACACCAGCATCAAGCATCTCTTTATATGACGGTCTTTCCATTTTTTATAGAAGATTAATATTATTAATGAAAATTGTTTATTGTGTAATCCTTTATTGCTCGATTGCGGCAATAATAAACCACCAATAAAATTAACGTTTAGAGAATTGGAAGCGTTTACGTGCTTTCGGACGACCGTATTTCTTACGTTCAACCGCACGTGGGTCACGCATCAAGAACTTCTTGACCTTCAATGGCTTACGGAATTCTTCATTCAATTGGATTAATGCACGAGATATACCCATACGCACCGCTTCCGCTTGACCTTTGTAACCGCCACCTTGAACATTCACTAATATATCGTAAGCACCCGCTACCTCAACCGTATTGATTGGGTCTGTAACCGATTGCGTAATATGTACTTGTGGGAAATACTCGCGGTAATCTTTACCGTTCACCGTGATTTTACCTTCGCCTTTTCTTACGAAAACGCGGGCAACTGCGGCTTTTCTTCTCCCTACGGCAATTATTTGTTCCATTTTTATTATAGGATAAATGATTTAATAAGAGATTAGTAATGTTGTATAGGTAATAAATCTAATGTCTATCTATTGCCTATCTCCATTACTTATGCTAAAACTTCTGGTTTTTGCGCTGCGTGTGGATGTACACCATCAGCATAGATAAATAATTTTCTATACATCGCACTGCCCAAAGTGTTTTTTGGCAACATACCTTTAACCGCTTCTTCAACGATTTTAGTCGGTTTTTTGACCATCAAATCTTTTGCAACGACTGATTTTTGACCACCCGGGTGTAATGAATAGGACAAATAAACTTTTTCGTTCATTTTGTTGCCTGTAAAACGAATTTTATCGGCATTGATAACGATAACATAATCGCCTGTATCAATATGCGGCGTGAAAGAGGGCTTGTGCTTACCCCTCAGTATCGACGCAATTTTTGTACACATACGTCCTACTGTTTCGCCGTCTGCATCTACGATATACCACTTGCGTTGTACATCTTCGTTTCTAACTGAAACAGTTCTAAAACTTAATTTACGCATGACTTTTTTTATTAAAATTTTTTCAAAAACGGATTAGAATATGCTCCCCATTCGAGCACTTTTCAAAAGCGGTGCAAAGGTAATCTCTCTGATTGGAATAAACAAGGGATTTTGAAAAATAATTGAAATGATTTTACGTAACTGATTGATAATCAGCTTTTTTTTGGCACATTTATTTTGCGGTGGAGAGACCCCCCCGTATTTTTATCACAAATCAAGAGAAATTAGAAGAAAGAATAATGAATATAGAATTATGAGCGTCGCTGTTAGACACTCTTTTTCCCGTACTTTCAGGTCTTCCGCTACCCACAATGTTGCTGCTGTACGTCTTGAAC
>JAYVKQ010000676.1:0-9976 GCA_043768285.1 Saprospiraceae bacterium
ACATTCTCTGTAATACAAAAACACCTAATGTTACCCTATCATCTTGAAAATAGCATTGTCTTTTCTTGTATTCACAATCATAAGACATTCAGGACACACAGCTTCTGTGAACGTCGCTTTTGGAACAGCCCCAACGAATCTGCCCCAAACAGTATCTTTTTCGTTTAAAATAACCATAAAAGACTGTTTTTGACCTCTTTTAATGAGAAAACCAACGGAATCTAAGTCGGTAATAATGGCAAAAAGAACGCCTTTGTCACCTACTTCATCAGGAATATCAGCAGGGTCGGTTTTAACATTAGGTGACATTTCCCACGCATCCGCATAGCGATTTTCACCAATGCGTACCGTCGCAAATTTATTTTTAGCTTTGATGGTAGGAATAGTCGTTTGGCTAAATCCCAATGCCGTTTTCATTACCAAAAGGAGCAAAATTAAAAAAGTGTTTGTCTTCATAAAGCATTATTTTTAACGAAAAACAGATTTAGAATGATAGAAAACGGATTTATACTGAGGGGACATCAAAACAAAAAACACATCAATCACTGTACTTAACGGGGCTGCATTGAGCAAATTTTTCCTTTGCGATAGCGGGGAATTTATGGTCTTTCAGAAAAAGATTGAGCAATCGGTCAAACTCTTGTTCTTTTTCATCTGTGATTTGGTCTTTTGAAAATTTATAGAGAAAATAATCCACAGTGCCGTCCGAATTGATGTAAATACGGTTAAAACACTTCGTCAATTTCTCCCATTTAAAATTATTAGTTTTCAAAAATGCGCCCAATTCTCTCAAAAAATCGCCGTAGGTTTTTTGCAAAATTTGTTGTTCTACGGGCGTTTTAAAAACGGCTAAAGTTGTATCCGAATGAACAGCACTTTTATACAAACTATCCAACGTTTGATAGGATTTGCCTTGTTTTTCAGCTTCTTGAAACGGCATCGCTTTCTGTCCGTAAGTACCGATAGAAGCGAGTAAAAAGAGGACTATTAATGTATTTTTCATTAGTTCTTTCATTTTTTTTGTTAAAAATACTGAGGGGTCTAAAATTTTTTATCATATCCACTCTTTTCCAAAAACTGCAAAGGGTTTTTCATTTCAATAATATCAACCACCGCTTGCTTTTTATCTTTGGCAGCGTCATAGTAGGATTTGGCTATACGATAGCCCATGTAATACCCCAAATCGGCGGGTTTGTCTTTCACTTCTGAAAAATTATAGAGCCAACCACCCGTTTTATTGCCGCACAATTCTTCTTTGAAAGCGTACCACAATTCTTTTTCGTGGGCGTTGCCGTAGTCTTGATTGACTTTGTTGATTTGGCTGCCCGTTACCAATTCACCGATAAAATCACAAAAACCTTCATGCATACATTGATACAACAAATTACACCTTACGGCATTTGAGTCAAGTTCGCTTTTTTGTTGCGTATGTACACACTCGTGGGCAATCATATTTTTTATTTTTTGAACAATGTCTTCCTCGCCTTCCAAGATTGTGCGAAATGCCTCATTTTTAATTTCAGACAAATCTACCGCTTTCGTAGAAGTCGTTATTTCAGTACCAATTAAAACAAAATTCTCGGAAACTGTGCCGCCCGTCCTCAACGCACCAATGGCAAAACAGACTTTAAAAGGCTTAAAATTAGGATAAATAGCTTTAAATTTTTGAAAAACTTCTTCAATCAGCGGCTCGGCTTTTTTAACTTCAAAAGTATTTTTCCTAACAGAATTGTAGAATTTTGGCGAATTTCGAGCCATTTCAACATACTCCTCTGCACTCCATTGACGTACATTTATGAAATCTAAAAAACCATCCGTGGCGCGTTCAATGTACAATTTTTCAAAAGACTGAACACTGTCTTCGTAGGTTTTACAGGCTTTTAGATTGTCCCAAGCTGCCCAAAAATGGTCAATATCTGCCGTTTGAACGGTCTTCTTATTTTCGGGTTCAAGCTCTTTTTTGGTTTTTTCACGGACGGCTAAATCCGCTTTATTAAATTGCTTGATTTTAATATTGACTTGACCTGAATCGGGATTACCTTTTTGCTCCAAACGTTTAATCGTGATAAAATAAGAAGCTGTTTGTGTGGGTTTAAATTCAAATCTTTCAAAACCCCACGAGCCATTAGGCGAATCTTTTTTAGCCAGTTTTTTATTGTCTTTATCCGACACTTCGACTAAAACATCTATGCCATCTTGAAAAACCGAAATATCGTACAGGTTGTCTTTGTCCATATTGATAGGAAAAACAAGGTCTTTGCCTTTACTCAATTTTTGGTCTTTGTATGTTTTATTGAAAGATAATTTGGGGGCATTTTGAGCCATTAAGTTTGCTGAAAAACAGCAAAATATTAATAGATAGTTTTTCATAAGATTTTGATTTAAAAAGGTTAAAATTTACTTGAAATACTGAGGGGGTATCTATTTCGGCACATCAAAAACAGCATTATACAGCGTTTTATCTGAACTACTGTACTCAACCCTTCGGTTGTCCTTATCTTTTAACTCAAATTCATCATTTACGACAAATTTGACTTCCGTAAATTTATACCCCGTTAAAAAAGTTACCGTAGCTGTATAAAGACTATCTTGTTTAATGGGTGTCATTACCACATCTTTTTGCCATTTCAAGGGTTTTTCACCACCCCTAAGACTGACTGTTTTCACGTTTTTCACGGCTGAAACATCTACTGTGAAAGTCACGGTTTTTTCATAAGCCTTTTGTACACAACTCGTTGAAAATAAGGGGAGTGTACAGATTATAATGAGTGCAAAAATTTTCATTGTGCTAATTTTTTAGAAATGAGATAATCTAAACCAAACCGACCAGAACCCAATACCATACCCATCAGACCGACCCACGCAAAACCCATCGCAGGTAACATATTCCAAGTGCCTTGATGAATTTGTTGCATAAAAATAGCGACCAACATGGTGCATAAAATCAAGAATGAAAATACCCTTGTTTGAAGACCCAGTATCCAAAAAATACCCCCAACGGCTTCACTGAATGCGCCCATCCATGCCAAAAAAATGGGAAACATAGCGAAGATTCCCCCATAACTGGCAACATCTTGCGGAAACCAAAAGGCAACCTCAAAAAAGCCAAGATTTTTGTCGGCAGGTGACCACGGCAAGCCAAATTTAGCTGCCCCAAAATCCGTAGCTAAGTAAAATCCACAAACCAAACGTGGAATAGTAAGCATCAAATCTTGCCACCAATTAGGTAGGACAACGGGCTTAATCAGTTGAACTAACATTTTCTTCATTATCTTTAACTGTTTAGTGTCAATCACTTCTTTGCGATTGGTGAGGCAAAGGTGCATCAGACATTGGTATCTCGTGCTTCAAATGATAATTTGAAGCGTTCCAGATTATGTTTTGAAACTTTTTGGGCATTTTATCGCTAAAAACTATTTTTTTTGTAAAAATACTGAGGGGGTCATTTCAGCCGAGGTTTGACCCATTAACTGGGTCAAAACCAAAGACCAAAAAAGTAAAGTGCAGAGTGCATTTTTCATGTCAATAAAGTTAGGCGGCAAAGAATTATCATTATAAAACTAAGGCATTTCAAAAGTCAAATACCCCCCAAGTGTTTTGAAAATAAGATGTTAAATAATTCTTAAATAGTGAAAGGTGATAGTAAAAATAGGATTAAAGCGGCAATAAGTGCAAATAGTAATTTGTTCATACTTAATAAAGAGGTGTTTTATATAGTTAAATTATCTGAAAAATAGCACAAATACGGAGGGGGTACTTCTATAATTTTACCTTGTTTTTTTTACTCCAATAAACAATCAGTGGCACAAAAACAATCGTTGGCAATAACCACAATAAGGCAAAAGGAATAAAGGATAAATAAGCACTATTGACCACCAATAAAGCTGTTAATGAGGCAATATAGCCTGCCATAGTGCGCCCAATATGTTCAATCAGCCAATAGTTTTTTGTTAAAATTTTTTGCCCTCGATAATAGTTAAAATCTTTCCAAACAAAGCGCAAGCCCGTAGCACCAAACACGAGATACACAATACCGAACGTTTCTTTTTGGGTAAAAAGAAACAGACCAAACCCGATGAAAAACAGACCGAAAACAAGCATCATAGTTGTCAAAAGCCAATCAATTAAGTGTGGTTTTTGTCCTGTTGCCAATCCTCTCAATGACAAATATCGCCGCCCCGTACCCACCAAAAAAATGGTGAAAACACCAACAATAAAAAGCAAATTATTAGGGTGCATTGTGGCTAAAATAAGCGAAGAAATGCCCGCCACCAACATACCATAAAGAAAGATTTTTCCCACATTTTTATGCGTTTTATCACCTTTTTTACGGATAATATTGATTGTACCACATACGATACCCAACGTGCCGCCAATGATGTGTAGAATTAAAAGGATATTGAATATTTGGTTCATTTTTGTTTTTTTTAAATAATTAATTGTTCATGGTGTAAAAATGCACGCTAATACTGAGGGGGTAAAAAAAGATGAACCCAAGTGTAGAATAAAAGGAGTAGAGTGTTAATGGACATAAAGTTGGGCGTAAAACCTTATTGAGATTTTCGAGTTTCAATTTCCGTCTTCACGGCTTTATAGTTTTTCTCAATTGTTAAAAAATAGACATGAAAAATAAGGGCAAACATGAAATTAGGAATGATCCTTTATGCGTTGCACTCCAAAAGCAACGCCCACCAAAAGACCCATCATAAAACGAAAGCTAAAGGCTTGGGTTTTACGTTTTTTTTCTTCTTGCGTGAGTTCTTGTTCTGTTAGTTGCATTGGTTTTTCTGATGTCATATTGTTTTGTTATTTTTGATTAGAATATTTTCTATCTTGTTCAAATGTATGATACTCTACTTGATTTAGCCCTACCTGCGGGCTTGTTTGTTAAATTAATTGATAAATATCAATTTATGGATTAGCTGTGCGAGGAAATTTGGCGTTTTTTTTCACTTCTAATATCTGCAAAATATGCCTTTGGGTGTGCGCTGACATCAAAATTAGGGTTTGGTATAAATCAATGACACCCGTTGCGGGGTGCTTCCAATAGTGATAATGGAGGGGTGCTTGGGTCATTAATACGTAATTGATGGTACTGTCTCTTTGGTTCATAAAAGCATGTTTTATGTCGTCAATGGACTTAAATTGACCCGTTGGCTTGATAACTTCGGGGGCTTTTACTTTTATCAAGCGAAAGGTAAGGCGGGAAATAATCTTTTTTTCAGTCATTTTCAATTTCTTAAATTTCAGCGAGTCGGCAGGTTCAAGTAGCTGTTTTTGAACCACACCCGCTAAAGTGCGCTCGGCTAAAGCGATATGCTCGGCACAGTCCAAAATGCACCATTTCTCATCTTTGGCTTTAAATTTTAGTTGCTCCTCCGTCAATCCTTCGAGGGCGTTGAAGAACGCTTGCTTGGTTTCTTGCAAATACTCGGCAGCAAAAGTGCGTTGTTTGGAAGTCAAAATAGATTTGTCACTTGCTATAGCGATGGTTTGAGCCGTCAAAACGTGGACAAGCATAAGTGCGGGTAAAAAGAATAGGATACTTTTCATTTTTAGCATTTTTGTAGTCAATTATTTAATAGCACAAAAGTGCAAGCACTAATTAAGATTAATCTTGCCAAATGGCAAGTAATCACTTTAAACCTCTTTTTAATAATTATTAGCCCTAATGCGGCTCAATGTTTCGGGCGTAACACCCAAAAAGGAAGCGAGATGTTTGACAGGAATACGATTGATAAGTTCGGGATGGGTTTTAAAAAACAAGTCATATCGTTCAACAGCGGTGTATGCCATGAGATTTCGAGTGCGTTCCTCTACATTGTAAAAACCAAAGAGTAAAATCTGCTCAAGCAACACATCAATATCTGCAAACAGGGCTTTTGCTTTCTCTAACTTCTCATACGTTATCTCAAAAATAATAGTTTCTTCTAAAAATTCGATAGACTCAGAATAGGTTGATTGTGTAAAAAAAGAGTGAGAAGATACCGCAAAACTCCCTTCTGCATCAAACCAAGACGTACATTCTCGACCATTGCGTTTAAAAAAATTGCGCACCAATCCCTTGTGGATAATCCCTCCTTTTTTACAAGGCTCTCCTTCATTGAGATAAATATGTTTAGGAGGATATTTAACTTCCTCGAATTGGGCAGCTAAATATTGCAGTGAGGCATCACTGATATTGTAAAATTGTCTTATATAAAAACCGATTAACTGGGTTGTCATAAGTACGAATGTTTGAATTTGTTTTTATTAAAATTATTGTATTCTACTTTTAAACTCAAAGACAATCGAATATTCAAAAGGTAGCACACCCCTCAGTATTTTCGCGATTTTCAATTACTTAATACTCGGGTTTTGCCGCCAAATCGGCTTTAATTTCATGTCATGGTGTAAAGATGCGCCTAAATACTGAGGGGGTAAAAAAAGATACTCCGAAATATAGAATAATGGGTGCGAAATGTAGAAAAGCATTAGTAAAGCGATTTTAATAAAATTACGTTACTGTTTTTTCAGAACAATAAAATCACATGGGCATTTAAAATATGGTTTGACCCAAGTTTTTTTTCAACAATTACATTCAAGGGTTCTAATATTCTCAAAAATGCTATTACTTAAAATATCTTACATCTTTTCAAAAAATTGCGCGTATGCTTCACTTATATGTCTTAAAAATTATTAACTTTGTTTTGGCTTAATTTTAGAACCGTTTTCCCCAAGAAAAAACAGTGTATTTAATATTTGAAAAAGATTAATCAACATATTGCCCTTGCCTTTGCCGTATTGATTGCCGTCAATTCAATCGGTTTCATCATCTCATTCTCGGTATTGCGCCATGATTGGCGACAAACCGTTAGGCAGCATTTGGCTACGTGGACACACGATAAAGACCTCACAGTTTTCTATTTTTCAAATCAAGATATTAACGCTGAAGAAGATGAATTTTCTGTCAATGGCTCTTTTTATGATGTCGTGAAACGCGAAATACACGGCGATAGCGTTTTCGTGTATTGTTTTTCTGATGAAAAAGAAACACAATTGACCGCTTCATTTTCTCAAAATATTCAAGATTTATCGGCTGAAAACAACGATTTTCAAGGCAAAAGCAAGCGGATTTTCAATTTTTTATTTAAAGATTTATATTTTTTTAAAAATATATTTGAGATAGTACCCCCCCCCCTATTTTTCGTTCAAAAACGCATTTCTACACAACTTCTTTTTGACTATACGTCGCCCAATTTGGGTTCTGTTTCACCACCACCACAAATCTAAGATTATCCTAAGTTTTTCAAAATTATTCTGGGGACATAACGGCTATCGCGTTATGTCTGATTGCATTTGCATAATAGCAACCGATGTACTGTCCCCTAATATATCAAAAACGCATATAATCTTATTTAACATGAAAAAACTATTGCCAGTAATTGCTATATCGTTCAGTATCAATATATTATGTGCCCAAAAAACTCAAACAACTTCTGATACCACAAGCGATAAACAATTAGAAACGTTGGTCATCTCTGCCAATAAAACGGCAGAAGATAGGCGTTATGTAGCACAACCCATACAGGTTTTGACCGCCAATCGCATCGCACAACTCAATACCCAAACCACTGCCGACCTTCTTCAACAAAGTGGCAACGTGCTTGTTCAGCGCAGCCAACAAGGCGGCGGCAGTCCCATACTGAGGGGGTTCGAGTCAAGCCGCGTGGTATTGGTCATTGATGGCGTGCGCATGAATAATTTGATATACCGCTCGGGGCATCTTCAAAATGTAATGACTACCGACCAAAGTATTTTGCAGCGTTTGGAGATACTGCAAGGTCCCGCTTCTACGGTCTATGGTTCTGATGCCTTGGGCGGCGTAGTCCATTTATATACCAAGAACCCAATACTCTCGGATGGCGGTGTCAAGATACATGGCAAAGCCTATACGCGATACGGATCTGCCAATCAAGAAAAAACGGGTCATGTGGATTTCAATATTGGCTTAAAAAACTTTGCATCACTGACATCATTCACATACAGTGATTTTGGTGATTTGCGTATGGGTAAAAAAGCACAAACGTTGGATACTGTATGGGGTTTGCGCACTCATTACCAAGCCTTTATCAATGGAAAAGATAGTTTGGTCAAAAATAATGACCCTTATGTGCAGCGTTCAAGTGGCTATAAGCAATATGATTTTTTGCAAAAATTTCTGTACAAATCCAGCTCAAATGTGTCGCATATATTGAATTTACAAGCCTCAACGACTTCCAATTTGCCGCGTTATGACCGTTTGACAGACCCCAGAGGCGCAGGATTAAACCAAGGCGATTGGTATTATGGTCCCCAAAAACGCTTAATGGGTTCATATGTTTTAGATATACAAAATGTAGGCTTTTTTGACGGCATTGAGTTGAATCTAAATTATCAAAACATCGAAGAAAGCCGTTTTACACGCGGTTTTGGTAGCGCAAATCGAACAGGGCGAGTCGAAAAAGTAACTGTTTTAGGCGCAAACCTTGATTTTCAAAAGAAGATTGAAGCACATCAAGTCCGATTGGGTTTGGATTTTCAAGCAGGTGCTGTAAAATCCAAAGCCGAAGCGGTTAATGTTTTGAATGGGGCAATTGCTCCTGCCTCTACGCGCTATCCCGATGGCGATAATACCCAACTCAATATGGCAGCCTATGCAACGCATACATGGAAAATGACAGACAAATTGACCCTCAACGATGGTTTGCGCTTAGCCAATGTACAGCAAAAATCCACGTTTTTGAGCCAGTCGTTTTTCAAATTTCCATTCACCAAAGCTACGCAAAATGTGGTGGATTGGAGCGGTAATTTGGGGTTAATATACCAACCAACGACGGCTTTACGTTTCTCGGTATTGGGTTCAAAAGGCTATCGTGTACCGAATATAGATGATTTGACAAAGGTTTTTGATACGCGCAGAGGGGCAGTCGTTGTACCAAATCCGAATATAAAACCCGAAGAGACCTATAATTTGGATTTGGGTATGTGGCTAAAAATTGGGGAAAAATTAACTTGGGAAAACAGCTTTTTTATGACTTCGTTTCAAAATGCGATTGTAGTCAGTAAATTTATATTCAATGGTCAAGACAGTATCGTGTATGATGGCGTAAAAAGTGTCGTTTTAGCACCTCAGAACAATAGAAAAGCTATTTTGATGGGCTATTCAACCAATCTAAAAGCCACAATTAGGGAGGGAGTCACTATGAGTGCTACATTCAATTATACGCGTGGGCGCATCGCCATATCTGAAATAACCAGTAATGCACCCAAGTACAAGCCTTTAGACCATATACCACCCATATACGGACGTGCGGGTATTCAATATGCCGTAGCGAAATTTGATGCCGAATTCTTTATCAACTATAACGGTTGGAAGCGCCTTGCAAACTATAACGACGAGGGCGAAGACAATCAGCAATACGCCACCAAAGACGGTATGCCAAGCTGGTGGACAATGAATATCCGCGCTGGCTATGCTTTTTCGGAAAATATTAAACTACAAGTGGGCGTGGAGAATTTGGCGGATATTAATTATCGGGTATTTGCATCAGGTATTCATGCTTCGGGGCGGAATGTGTATGCAACTTTGAGGGCAAGTTTTTAGATTACGTGATTGATCAGATATGAGATTATAGAGATTGTGGATAACATTCTGCAGGGCGATTGAAATCGCTCTCTATTGATTTTTACCACAAAAACCCATCAATAGGGGGCGATTTTAATCGCCCTGCGGAATGTTCCATATCTCACAATACCAAATCTCAAACAAATCTCAAACAAAAAAGAAAGCCCATCCTCAAAGAGAATGAGCTTATAAATAGTAAAGGGATTATAATTTGTCTGTCGGAGACGTGAACAAATTTGACAGGCTTGAATATTATTTCAAGAGGGTCAAACAAGCTTTACTCCGAAGACACACATTTATTAAACTGAACATTAATTTTGCATTTCGCAG
>JAYVKQ010000677.1:0-4420 GCA_043768285.1 Saprospiraceae bacterium
GGGCAAGCCTCAAACCTCTGTTTCGGTGGTGCAAATTTTGATATTATGTATGTGACAAGCGTGGATAAGGTATATAAACGCAAAGTAAAAGTGCAGGGGGTTAATACTTTTGATAAGCCTATGAAGCCTGTTACGCCGCGACTTTAAACAAAAATACTTAGAAGCAGTGGTTTCGGGAATAGGAAATTGAGTGTAACAAATCAACATATTTCAATTTTGCAACAGGCTGTTGCAAAATTGAAAATGCTTTTTTATCAAATAAAAAATAAAAAATGACACTCTCAAACATCGTTTTAACTATAACAACAACAACGACTGCCCTTATTGCAGGTCTTTTATACGCCTATGCTTGCTCCGTCAATGCAGGTCTGAATGCTTTGTCCGATATGCACTACTTGGCAGCCATGCAGTCTATCAATAAAGCGATACAAAATCCTTGGTTTTTTATCAGCTTTATGGGCACATTGGTCTTGCTACCCCTCAGTACCTATATGCACTATACACAACCATTGACGACCCAATTTTGGCTATTGCTCGCGGCTACTCTCGTCTATGCCATCGGCGTGATTAGTGTAACCGCATTGGGCAATATTCCTCTAAATAATATGCTTGATAGCGTTAACCTACAAGCCTCTACGCCCGATGTATTAGAAAAAATACGCGCTCAATTTGAAAAACCTTGGAATATGTATCATAGCGTGAGAACTGTTGCTTCGGTGGTGGCGTTGGTTTTAGCAATATTGGCGTGTATATATCAGCCAAAAAACTGACTAATTATCAAGTACAAAACCGAAGGACATAACAAACACCCCAAACCCGTATAAAAAGTAGCCGTCAATGCGCCATAAGGTACTAATTTAGGGTCGGTGGCTGCCAATCCTGCCGCTACACCGCTTGTTGTACCGAGCATACCACCGAATATCATTGCGGTATGCGGATTATCTAATCCAATATACTTAGCAACAAAAGGCGTTCCGATGGTCACTAATATGGATTTGACAACACCCGCCGCAATACTCAATGCAATTACGTCTGAACTGGCTCCTATGGCTGTTCCTGTGACGGGACCCACGATGAAAGTACACGCACCCGCCCCTATTGTTGTGAGGCTTTTCGCATCGGTATAACCATTGGCATAAGCGATGATAACACCGACTATAAACGTCAAAACAACGCCCAAAAATAGCGACAAAATACCCGCCCAACCTGTGCGCTGCATTACCACAAAACTCGCACCTAATGCTGTTGCCACAATCGTAAAATCGCGCAACATTGAGCCACCCATCAAGGCAAAACCTGAGAAGATTTTTATATCTGCAATACCATTTTTACCACCCGTCTCAACGCCTCCAATATAGGCTAATATCAAACCCACGATGATGGCAATAGCCGCGCCCGGTATCTTATTGCGCAAAAGTTTATCGGAAAAAAGATTGGATAGATACATTACTGTCCCTGTGGTGAGAAAGGCGACGATTAAGCCATTTTTTACTAAAAAGTTGGTTATTATTTCCATTTTTTTCGTTTATAGAATGAATTTTGGATTTTGTTACACAGAGGTTATCAGAGAAGACACGGAGTTTCACAGAGTTTTTATATGAAATGTTTATTTTCTCTGTGAAACTCCGTGCCTTCTCTGATAACCTCTGTATAACCTTTTTACCTACACCCCCTCAGTATTTTTAGGCTTAAATAGTTTTGATAACAAAGGAATAGCCCCAAAAGCTATCGCAGTAGGAATAATACCCGCCAACAACGCCACTACTCCACTCGACAACGCCGTTTTCACATTTTGTGTAGCGGACATGGCGACAATCACAGGGATATACATATGGTTCCAAAAGCGCACCCCGTTTTCTGTTTCGGGCGTTAATAGACCGCGTTTCTGTCCCCAATTGCTCAATACAATCAGCAACAACATCGCAAAACCGACCCCGCCCACATTGGCTTCGATACCCAATAATTTACCTAAACCCTCGCCTACTAATTGCCCTGCAACATAGCAAAAGGCGAGTAGTGCAACACCGTATATTGTCATGGTTTTTGTCTTTTAAAAATTAAAAATACCAACACGAATAGCACTAATTTTTACACGAATAAACACTAATCATTACATCTAAATTAGCATAATTCGTGAAAAATTAGTGCTATTCGTGTTTTAAAATATCATTATTGAAAAAAAACCTTAACATCATTCTTTGTCACTTTTCCCATCGCATTGCGCGGCAATTCGGCTATAATTTTATATTCTCTTGGCGTTTTATACGCAGGCATTTTTTCGCGTAGCCAACTATTCAAGGCTTTCAAATCTATAGTTTTATCATGTAAAATTAAAGCGGCGGCGACTATTTCACCCCATTCTTCATTCGGTAAACCCACCACACTGCAATCGGATACTGAGGGGTGTGTCCGCAATACTTCTTCTATTTCTAAAGCTGAAATTTTATAGCCACCCGATTTGATAATATCAATGCTGTCGCGCCCCAATATACGATAATAGCCGCGTTCAACTACCGCAATATCGCCCGTTTTGAACCAACCATCTGCGGTAAAAGTCTTTTGCGTGGCTTCGGGTTTGCCCCAATATTCTTGAAAAATATTTTTGCCTTTTATCTGAATTTCACCCGCTTGTCCGCGTTTGATGGGTAGATTGTTTTCGTCTGTCAAGCGTACTTTCACGCCCGATAGTGGTTTGCCAATATATCCAGCACGGCGTTCACCGATGTAGGGATTGCTGATACCCATGCCTATTTCGGTCATGCCATAGCGTTCCAATAGGCGATGTCCACTAATCGTTTCCCATTTTTCCATCACCGAAACGGGCAAGGCGGCAGAACCCGATACCATCAAACGGAAGGTTTTAAACAGTTCAAATAGCTCTTTTTTCTCTTGAATAGGGAGGGGGTCAATATAGGCGATGAGTTTGAAATAAATAGTCGGTACAGCCATAAATACGTTGATTTCCCCTTTTTTGAAAGCCGAAATAACACCCTCTGCTGTAAATTGTGGCAAAAACGTACACGTTGCCCCCGACCATAAAGCACAACCAATCACGTTGATAATGCCATGCACATGATGCAAGGGCAGTATGCACACAATATGGTCAGTAGCCGACCACTGCCATGACTTAACGAGCGTTGATATTTGCGCCTGAATATTATCGTGGGTTGTGACAACACCTTTGGGCAGGTTGGTCGTGCCACTGGTATAAAGTATCATGGCGCGGCGATGGGTTTCTATATTCGGCAACTTACCCCCCCTCAGTATTTCCCCCTTTTTTTCGCCTAAAACAATAAACCGCAAGCCTTTTTCTTGCGCTAAAGGTTGCAGTATCGCCGCATATTCAGCACCGACTACAATAATATCTGCGCCCGTATCCTCAATCACATATTGCAACGAAGGCAAGGGATAGGTGATGCACAAAGGCACCGCTACCCCACCCGCACGCCATATTGCCCATTGGGTACTGACATATTCAAAACTCGGTGCTACCATAAATGCCACCCGCACCTCTTGCAAATCGGCTTTTTCGGCAAGCAAAACGTGTGCAAAATCAGCTGACGCATCAAGTAAATCTTGGTAGGTATAGCGCGTATTATTGGCAATTATGGCTTGATTGTGCTTGTATTTGAGGGCGTTTTTTGTTAATTTTAGCATACTTCTATTTTAAAATGCTAAAGTAGTATTTAGCAAATTATTAGGCGTTATATTTTGTAAAAAAGTTAAAACACTTTATATTTGTATGAAATTAAATAGAAAATAATGACTGCTAAAACGGTACAACCCATATCAACCGAAGCCATAAAAGAGGCTATTGTTGCTTTAATCAAAGAAAATGATGCAGATGCTTCTATCTCAAGAAAAGAAATTTATTTATTTGGTAAAAAGCGTAAAAAAGCGTAATTTTATCAAAATATAATTCACACACAAATGAAATTTGTAGATATAAAAAATGATATTGCCTTTCGTAAGATTTTCGGCAATGATAATAAAAAAATAATCCTTATTTCTTTCCTCAACGCTGTCATGAAGTTGAAGGGTCAAAATGCTATTGTAGATGTAGAAATCCTTAATCCATATCAACTGCCTATCATAAGGAACTTGAAGGCATCAATCATTGATGTAAAGGCAAAAGATAAACAAGGTAAAACATATATCATTGAAATGCAAGTAGCCGAGCCAGACGGGTTGGATAAACGGTTACTTTATTACGCCAGTAAAGAGTACGCTCAACAAATCGAGAGTGGTGAATTTTATACAAAACTTAAACCAGTAATCTTTATTGGTATATTTGACTTCAGATTTACTGAGGGGGGTAAGTATTTGTCGCATCATGCCGTTTGTGATGTTGAGAACGGAGAAAGAACAATCAAAGATATGGATTTCTATTTCATTGAGTTGCCAAGTTTTAATAAACCAC
>JAYVKQ010000678.1:0-2792 GCA_043768285.1 Saprospiraceae bacterium
GAGTTGAAAACGCCAGCAAAAGGCTAAAAATAATATTGCCAATCGGAGGCGGACGAGCCAACAGCCTAACACAGTTGTTGCAATACAAATTATTGCAGATGAAAAAAACATTCATAAAGTAGAGTTTCGTTTTAATAAAAAATAAAGTAGAGTTTCGTTTTAAATATTTTCAATAGAAAAACGCTTGCCTGCCAACTTATACCTATTGACGATAGCCGATAATTGGGCTGGGTCGTAAGCAATAGTACTTGGTACATACACAATAAAATCAACGTCTCCCTGCAATTCGCTATCAAAATAAGTATAAAAAGGGCTTTGCAATTCGCTATCAAAATAAATAATATTTGCGTTGGGTCGGTTTTCGTTCTGAAAAAACGTGTAAGCCGCCGCTCGGTCTGTGCCTTGTGTTTTGATATAAATAGAACCAGCCCCCGACAAAGGCGCGCCATAAAACTGATTTAAAAATGTAGCCATTGACAAAATTTGCGAGCTAAAACGCAACTCGTAATTATGCTGTACATACAAAGCTCTTGTCGCTGCATGATTTATCCGTACGGGCGAAAGCAGCCTAAAAATCAAAGCTATCCAAAAACTATTGCGCAATTTTGGTGGCAATAAACTGCGGATAATTTTTTCAAAATCAAGATTATACATAAGGGATAAAATTTACCGAATTAGACAAAGGAAAAGCTGGGTCAATCCGCAAATACCCCGCTATGGTGTCGTAAAACACTGCCACAGGCACATACTGGGGCGTGCTGGTATAAGCCACGCTGGCTTGGCAGGTTTTAATCTCCACATCTCGCAACCCGACCAAAGTTTGCAAAGCATCAACCAAACCCGTTTTTCGGAATACGCCGTCAAAGGGCAAACCTTGAATATAAGCGTTGATGGCTGCATAAACTTGGTTGCGGATATTGCTATTGATAGCATCATAATAAATATCTATCTCTAATTTCAATAAGTCCGCGTTGGTGCTAATGATTTCCAACTGCACCCCAGCATCGCTTATATTATTCATGTAACCCCTAAAACTCTGTAACTCTATCGCGCTTAAAGGCTGCAAATTGCCGCCCAAATCTTTGGCTATTTTTATGAATAATCTACCCCCAGCCTCGCGCACAGACGACTGTTTGACGATGCGGTTGTTTAGGTTAATCACAGGATAAACCACTGTGCCATTGGTAGCGTCCAAAAAATCGCCCAACTGAAACTCCTTTGCTTTATTGGCGTACCAAAGCGCAGTGTGAGGGATAGCGTTGGCAGCCAACTGTTCTAATTCTGATTTGTAAAATTCCCATTGGGTCTGATTTATCCAAAGCACAAAAGCTACCAAATCCAAAATTAACTGCCAAACAGAAACGCGGCTGGGCGAGTTGAGAGCCGATAGGTTGGTATCGCTGCTTATTTCCCCATATATTTCCCCCCGAATGGCTTGTATATCATCTTTGGCTTCAATAGCTAATTTTTTGTAATCTGCGTATTTCCAAGCGGCAGATTTGAATATAATATCGGCTTTCATATTTTGGCTTTTTTAAAAAAATTATTCAACCCTGTCGGCATTTATATTGATAGATAATTGCGCATGCTGTTGCTCATCAACAAAAAGGCTATTTATTTTATAACCGTCATTATTGAGTTGCGCAGCTATTCTTTGCCTCAATTCTAACCCTACATTGCTTCCCACCGCGTTTATAAATTCGCTCATATTGCAACCCACAAGCGGCTGGAAGCGAAAATCACCTTTATTGCTGTTGATTATCAAATCAATATGCTGCGTGTCGCTGGCGGCTACTACAAAGTCTCCGTTTTCTATCAATGGCATTCCGCCCGCTATTATCAAAATATCTTGGGCTGTAAATTCGCGGTAGGACATATTTTAATGGCTTATTTTTGGATTTTCTAATTGGCTAAAATTGCCCAAACTTTGGTTTGCAATAGCAATTTTAAGCGCGGTTTGCAAAGCTGACGGCGCACCGTTGCCTGCTTCTGGCACAGCAGCCCCATTGATAACGGCAAGCAAAGCAGCAAGCAAAGCGTTGTTTTTATCCAACTGGGTTTTTAGCTCCTGCGCTTTTACCATTCCGCCCAAACCACCGCCGTTAAATTTTAGCTCGCCCGAGCTGTTGATTTCTAATAAAAAATCGCCTTGATTTTGCCATAATACGCTTTCTATCTCATCGCTGGCTAACAAAAAATACTCTGTTCTGTCCAATTTTGCCAATAAAATTCGGCTGCCAACTACTGGAAATTGTACAAATGTTTTGCCTTCGCCTTCGCTTGGTTTTAAACGAACTCCCAAAATAATCAGCTCGTTGTCCTCTAATTTTGCGTCAAGCGTAAAATTATTTTTATCTACTTTATCCACCTCCGCCATAAAAAAAAGAGGCTGTGCCGATTTGGATAAAAGACTTTTTAGCTTTTCTGCGGCTTGTTCTAATCCCATACAAATAGCGTTTAAATAATTAATAAATACTGTTTAAACAGCAGCAGCTTGCCCCAAAGTAAGCGTTCGTCTGTAACCGTTGCTGCCCCAAACCACAGCCACCTTATCCACCCGCGCCGCCCCGTTGCGTTCGGGATAATCGTTATCAATAATTTTCACTATATCAGAATGCTCCACAAAAGGCTGCCCAAAGCTGGTTATTTCGCCCCTGTATCCGTTGCGGCGGTAGAGTTTTAGTTTTTCTTCTGTAAATTGTTTTACCTCTTGTTGGTTTAAATTTACGCTCAACGTAGCCGTCCGCAATTCGCCGTCTGCATCTCCTGTTTCCCAAATTATAGGCTTGCCG
>JAYVKQ010000679.1:0-9828 GCA_043768285.1 Saprospiraceae bacterium
GTCTTCTCTGATTAACTCTGTGACACAAAATCTCTAAATCTCTAATCTCTCAATCTCCATACAATGAAAAGATATAATAACCTCAACCCCACCGACTACAAATCCGTGCTGCAACGTCCCGCAATGGATACCACTGTCTTATTTGACAAAGTAAAATCCATATTGCACGACATAAAAACCAACGGCGATGCGGCTGTCACAAAATACGTGGCGCAATTCGATAAGGTGGATTTAGATGATTTTTTAGTATCCGAAAAAGAATTGCACCAAGCGGAAAAGCAAGTGAGTAGCGATTTGAAAAAAGCCATTCGCACGGCAAAAAAGAATATAGAGCGTTTTCATCAAAAGCAAAAAGCTAAGGTGGAAGTGGTGGAAACCATGAAGGGCATCAAATGCTGGCGCAAAAGCGTTGGCATTGAGCGCGTGGGTTTATATATCCCCGGTGGTACTGCCCCTTTGTTTTCTACCGTTTTAATGCTTGGTATTCCAGCTACTATTGCGGGTTGCAAGGAGATAGTTTTATGCAGCCCACCGACGGGCGGCGCGATACATCCTGCCATATTATATGCAGCCAAATTGGTGGGCATAACTAAGATATTCAAACTTGGTGGCGTACAGGCGATTGGCGCGATGGCATATGGCACTGAAACTGTGCCGCAGGTCTATAAAATATTTGGACCGGGCAACCAATACGTCACGGCTGCCAAACAGCTCATCAATACTGAGGGGGTCGCCATTGATATGCCTGCGGGACCCAGCGAGGTAATGGTAATAGCAGATGATACAGCCCAAGCCACATTTGTAGCCGCAGATTTACTTTCGCAAGCCGAACATGGCGTGGATAGTCAAGTGGTACTATTGGCATATAGCGAAACGATAGTCAAAGAAGTAATGCAAGCCATTGATAATCAATTACTTCTGTTGCCCCGCGCTGATATTGCCAAAGCCGCTTTGAAAAATAGTGTCGCTATCGTTGTCGAAAGTGACGCGGAAGCGATGACTATATCCAACCACTACGCACCTGAGCACTTAATTATTTCTACAAAAAATGCGGCGGCAATGGCAATGGAAGTTATCAATGCAGGGTCGGTTTTCATCGGTAATTATTCACCCGAATCGGTGGGCGATTATGCTTCTGGTACTAATCACGTATTGCCCACCAATGGTTATGCACGCGCCTATTCGGGTGTGTCATTGGATAGTTTTGTTAAAAAAATTACATTTCAAGAGTTGAGCCAAGCAGGATTGTTTAATATAGCGGAAACTGTTATTAATATGGCACAGGCGGAGCAGTTGGATGCGCATGCGTTGGCGGTGAAGGTGCGACTGAATAAATAAGATCTACAAAAAAATAGTGTCATAGAGTTTAAACTTTGTGATATTATTTTTTTTGTAGAATTACTTTAATTAACTGAAATTCAAACATAATAATATGAATATCAACGATTTAGTACGCCCAAACATCTTAAAAATGAAAGCCTATTCGTCAGCGCGGAGTGAATATAAAGGCATGGCGAACGTGTTTTTAGATGCTAACGAAAACCCATATGACAATGGACTGAACCGCTACCCCGACCCTTTGGCGATAAAAGTAAAAGAAGAAATAGCAAAGCAAAAAGGCATACCTGTTCCCCAAATTTTTCTTGGCAATGGGTCTGATGAAGTGATTGATGTGCTGGTGCGCATCTTTTGCGAGCCGCGCATGGATAATATTGCGACTTTGCCACCGACGTACGGTATGTATCAAGTGAGTGCTGACACTTGCGATGTGGCGGTATTGACCATCAATTTAGACTCCGATTTTCAACCCAATGTGTCTGAAATACTGAGGGGGGTAAATGCCAATACCAAAATGTTGTTTATTTGTAGCCCTAATAACCCGACGGGTAATAGTATTGAAAAAGAACGCATTATCGCTTTGCTTCAAGACTTCAAAGGAATCGTGGTGATTGATGAAGCCTATATAGATTTTGCGACACAGGCGAGTTGTACGGCTTTGATAGCGGAGTTTCCGAATTTGGTAGTGACGCAGACATTTTCAAAAGCGTGGGGTTTGGCGGCTATACGATTGGGTATGGCGTTTTCTTCTACTGAAATTATTGCTTTGATGAACAAGGTAAAGCCGCCATACAATGTGAATGAACTTACACAGCAAACAGCATTGAAAGCTTTGAAGAAAGCGAAGCACACAAAGCGCATGGTAAAAGAGATTATTGCCGAGCGCGAAAGAGTGACCCAAATACTGAGGGGGTATGCTTTTGTAGAAAAAATATATCCATCAGATGCCAATTTTATTTTGGTAAAAGTAAAACAGGCAGAGGGCTTATATCGTTGGTTGGTCGCAAATGGTGTAGTGGTACGCAGCCGAACGACTGTTGTTTTATGCGAAGGGTGTTTGCGCATCACGATTGGAACACCGAGCGAAAACGATATGCTATTGCAAGTGCTACGCGAGGCAATTTTTGACCTCACTTAGTAAAATTGATTGACGAGTACACATATTAATTACAATATATTTAAAAAAAACATTTATCTAACATTATATAACTAACAAACTCAGAAACAGCAAACCATATTTAGAAAAACAAATAAACATAACAATATTTGCACAATAACAAATTTAGTTCGTTAAAACAATACAAAAACTTAACATAAGTCGTTCATTCACAATGATTTTGATATGATATAATGAAAGTTAAATTAGTAATATTTAATATCTATAATTGCGTGGAACATTGGTTTACATTTAAGTAATTAAAATGTTTTTTAATTTGATATGATGCGCATAGCGATATAAAAAAGACTGTATATAAGATATTATAAAAAGATAAATGTAATAAAAAAAAGCCACATAAATGACTGATTTTCAATAAAATCGCTTATTTGGTGGCGTTTTTTTTTGCTTTACGCAGAAAAATGATAGGGTAAGTGGGAAAAATATTTTTGAAAAAAAAATGAAAAAAGGCTTTTTTGTTCGAGATAAAACCTGCACCTTTGTCCCCACACTACAACACTATAGGATAAGAAAAAAACGTAACAGACACTCTTTTCATGAGTATCTCCAAGCTAAACTTGCGAATTCTATGAGGCAACTACGCCCAGCTTGCACGCACACCATTAAGTTGTAAAATTTTAATTGAAAACGAGGCTGCGAAGCCCCCTAATTCATTTTATTGAATGACACGAGATTACTCAAACGTGTGGGACGGTTGTCTGCACACGATTAGGAAAAATGTGAATGCGCAAAGCTTTAAAACTTGGTTCGAACCGATCAAACCCGTAAAATTAGACGGTACTTCTTTGACCATACAAGTACCCAACAAATTCTTTTACGAGTGGTTGGAAGAGCATTATGTAGCATTACTCAAAACGACAGTCCGACAAGAGCTTGGCGATCGTGGACGTTTGGAATACCAAATCCTTAATGGTGTACAACAGGAAAAGAACCGTTCTGCTGCTACCCATTCTCAGTCGTATTCGCCTTCGGTCACGGCTCATTCCACCTTCAAGTCGAAGGAAAGAGAGACCTCCAATAGCGATATGGGTAGCCCCGGCAGTGTTGATGCCGATGCTATCAAAAACCCCTTTGTGATTCCTGGCATCAGACGCATCAAAGTAGAGCCGCAGTTGAATAACAATTATACTTTCGATAACTTTATCGAGGGCGATTGCAACCGTTTGGCGCGCTCGGCTGGTATGGCTGTCGCTAAAAAGCCTGGTGGTACGGCTTTCAACCCGCTATTTGTATTCGGTGGTGTAGGGCTTGGTAAAACGCATTTGATACAAGCCATTGGCAATGAGATTGTAAAGCGGGAAGACGGTAAAAATGTACTATATGTGTCGTGCGAAAAATTTGGCAATCAAGTGATACAAGCCATTAAGAACAATGCCGTCAATGATTTGGTCAATTTTTACCAAATGATAGATGTCTTAATTGTGGACGATATTCAATTCCTTTCGGGCAAAACTAAGACGCAAGAAATATTTTTCCATATATTCAACCAATTGCACCAAAGTGGCAAGCAATTGATTTTGACCTCCGATAAAGCACCAAAAGACCTTGAAGGCATGGAAGAACGCCTCATCAGTCGCTTTAAATGGGGTTTGAGTGCCGATTTGCAAATACCAGATTTGGAAACTCGTATGGCTATCTTGGAATCAAAAATGAACCAAGAAGGTGTGGATATTCCGAACAGCGTGACTGAATTTATATGCTATAATGTTAAAAACAATATCCGCGAATTGGAGGGTGTTTTGATTTCGTTGATTGCGCAGTCTATGCTTAATCGCCGCGAGATTGATATGGATTTGGCAAAAGAGGTTATCCGCAATTTTGTTCAAAATATCAACAAAGAAATCACGGTGGACTATATCAAAAAGATAGTGGCTGACCACCTAAACGTACCACTTGATAAGTTAGAAAGCGAAACCCGCAAGCGTCAAGTCGTGATTGCACGTCAATTGTCTATGTTTTTGGCTAAAAATCTTACAACTTCGTCTTTAAAAGTGATTGGCGACCAATTTGGCGGACGCGACCACTCTACGGTCATTCACTCGTGCCGTGCCGTGCAAGATATGATGGATACCGACCTTATTTTTAAAGATACTGTGGCGGACTTGGAGAAAAAAATTAAGATGAGCCTTAACGGGGCTTGATATTTATAAAAAATTACACCTAAATCTAAATTTATTACAAAAAAAGCTACTCAAATGATTTGGGTAGCTTTTTTTGTTGCCAATACTGAGGGGGTGCAAAATCATACGTGTTTAATTAATTATAAAATAAGCAGCCAATTATTTTGGTATTAGGATCAACGAAACAATAAAAGCGCATTTTGAAACTATTCTATTATCACCATATAAGTAGAAATAAGCAATCTGGTAAAAATATAATGCGCTTGAAAATGCGCTTTTATTATTTCGTCGTTCCTTAGACAAAGTGAATGAATTAATAATTTATTGTCAAACCCAGACCAAACCCCATGTCACTATCATAATGCGCCGATAATGATAAGTTTCTTGATAGAATATACCTACTTCCAATCATGTATTCTTTGTCTGTATTCACCATAAAACTGCCGCGCAAACGTTTGCCAAGTGGTATATCTTCTCGCATGAGTTGTAAACGTGTGTAACCTGTGGTAAATATTTCCGCCTGAAAATTAACCAACATAGGTAATGTATAAACAAAACCTGCACTTAAAAGCCCACGTTTATCTTTGGTATTGGTTTGATTGAAGATGTTTTTCTCTTGTAAATCTATCCCCTCAGTCCGATACCGCCAATCGAAGCCAATAAAGGGCATAAACCATTGATTTCTACCTATATATCGCCCTAAATGGGTTTCTATTTCGTAACCGTGATAATCATGGTAGCCCAAACGCCATTCTGTACCAACACTCCAACGAGTATTTTGAAGCATCAACATACCGTCATTTCCATTAGTCGCAAAATCATTTTCTGCCATAAAATGCGGCTTTCTATCATCCGCAAATAACTGTCTTTGCGCTAATTTTGGATTAGGAATTAATGGGTTTGGTGCTTGATTTTCGTAGGTAAAAACCCTGCCCATGCCACTCATCATATGGTATAAAATATGACAATGAAAAAACCAATCACCTTCTACATTGGCGTTAAATTCTAAGGTATCGGTTTCCATTGGCATAATATCCACGATGTTTTTTAAAGGTGCAAAATCTCCTTTTCCGTTCAAAAGCCTAAAATCATGTCCGTGTAAGTGCATCGGGTGACGCATCATTGAGCCGTTGTATAGCACAATTCTAATGTTTTCACCCTTTTTTATTAGTATTTTATCCGTTTCAGACACTACTTTATTGTCCATACTCCAAACGTAGCGGTTCATATTACCCGATAATTCAAAACGCAGCCCCCTAACCCCCGAAGGGGGAACTTGCACAGGTAGCGTTGTGGATGTAGGAGATTTGAGCATCGCATAATTTAAAGTGACTATATCAGAAAGCGCATTGGAATTGTATTTATCTTCATTTGTCGGCGTGTCTTTCATGGGCATATCCATTTTAGACATATCGTGTTTAGCTGGCGTTTCAGTTCCCCCCTCGGGGGTTAGGGGGCTACCTGTTATTTCGGGGTACATCACAACATTCATATCCATTTGGTTCAAACTCATGCGCATTCCCATATCGTCTAATTGTCCATTCATGCGCATCATATCGTTCATCATTTGCATCCCTTCAAAATATTTGAGTTTCGGCAAAGGCGTTGCCGTTTGTTTCGCTCCATTTCCCAAATAAATTGTCGCTGATTTTGTACGGTCTTCCGAAGTGGCTAAAAATCCGTAGGCTTTATTGTCAGGAATAGTTACGATAATATCATACGTTTCTGAAACTGCAATTAGCAATCTATCAACTTCAATGGGTTCAACATCGTTGCCGTCACTCGCCACAACGGTTATTTTTCCACCTGCATAAGTTAACCAAAAATAAGTAGAAGCCCCACCGTTTGAAATCCGTAAACGCACTTTATCACCCACCCCCCAACCCCCCAGAGGGGGACTTACGGTACTTTCATTTTTACCATTAATTAAAAAATAATTGTAATACACATCGCTTACGTCCATAGCGTTCATGCGCTTCCATTCGTTGGCAACTTTGGTTTTCAAATAGCCCTGTTTTATCGCTTCACCGTAACTTTGCGTTGTGCCTTTTTGGATGGCAAACCAATCGGTTGCATTGTGTAACATTCGATGAACATTGTCTGGGTTCATATCCGTCCATTCGCTCAAAACAAGGGGAACAGTTGGCAAATCATCAATTCCACCTCTAAAATGAGGCGCATTTGGTTGTTTATTCATCACAAAATTACCATACATACCGATTTGTTCCTGCAAACCCGAATGACTATGATACCAATGTGTACCGTGCTGAATAATCGGAAAAGTATATAAATGCGTGGTTTTAGGCTCAATTGGCATTTGCGTCAAATTGGGTACGCCATCCTCTTTATTTGGCAAAAACAAGCCGTGCCAATGCAATGACGTTGTTTCATTGAGTTCATTATGGGCATAAATGACTGCTGTATCCCCCTCAGTAAATTCAAGCGTGGGCATCGGAATTTGACCATTTACGGCAATTGCTCGCTTGTTTTTGCCCGTAAAATTGACAATCGTATCCCTAATATACAGATGATAGACCACTTTTTTGCCTTGATATTTAGGTATTAAGGGTGCACTTTGCGTGGTTTTAGTTGTTCGCAAAGGGGGCGGTTCTAAATGTTGCGCTAAAATTTGTAGCGTAAGAAAGTTTAAAATAAGGAGTAATCCTATATTCTTCATATTGCTATTATTTTTATTTCAAAATTTGAGCATTGCTAAATAATTTTGCCAAAGGCAATCTTGATAATCCGTAACCATGTGCCACAATAAACCTACGCCTACAACCCGTGTTTTATGGAAAAAAAGCATAAAAACGTAACCAATAATGGCAATTTCTGAATGAAGCACATGAAAACCAATGCTGCATCTATTGGGGTCAAAAATAGGATTGGCTAATAAATGGTCTAAATCAACCAGCATAGTTGCCAACATAATCAACCAAGCCTTTTTCCAAAACGGACGAAAAAACCAATAAGCAATCAAGGCAGGGAATACGAGATGTAAGCCGTAATGCGTGATGAATTGTAATATCTTTAATATCGCTATATTTGTCACTATTTTATCAATTGTTCTAAGTTTTTAAATTCTTCGTTGGCGTGTCTCGTTAAAGACTTTTGTTTGCTTTTAGTAAAAATGAAATTTCGTATAAAAAAGTCTAAAAATCTACCTTTTCCGATACTTAATTCATGTGTAACGAGCGTTCCATTAGGCGTTTCATCCAAAATTAACGTCAGGTAAAGAGGTATAAAATAGCGTGCTTTCATCACAATTTTATGATTTTCAACCAATTCCATGACTTCCCATTTATATTTCACGGTTATATTGTCCATTTTTTCATAGTAGAAAAAAACGCTGCCTAAAATCTCTTTCGTTTCTTTGATAACTTTAAAATCTTTATGCTCTGTTGGATGCCAACTGATATATTTTGCTTTATCCAAGCTGAACATAAAATCATAAATCTGTTCTGGTTTTTTGCCCAAAACCTCAATTTTAGTTACATGATTTGTCATAGCTTGAGCGTTGAATGTTGCCAATAAAAACGCTATTGGCAATACTTTTTGATAAATATTTTTTTTGAAAAACCATTTTAAGAAGTTGATTTTTTTATATTGCAAAAACATAGCTACAAGCAAAGGCTTATAACTATGTTAAGTTTTTAAAATTATATTTTTACTTCATTTGAAAAAGCATTGCCGCCGACATCGCTATCATCAAACCGTCTTCGATAATCGTCACGCTACTCATCGGCAATTTGAAAACCGCACCCAAACAAGCACATTGTATTTTACTTTTATTTAAAACACTTTGCAAAACGCCAATAATGCTAATGGACATGACAATAAGCGTAACAATATTAGTCAAATAAGGCTGATAATTAATACAAAACGCCAAACCCAAACCCAATTCAACAAAAGGATAAATGTAGCCCCACGCGGGCATACGCTTCGCAATCACGTCATACATAGCGTAACTTTCGGCAAATCCTTTCAAATCCAAGAATTTGAAAAAAGAAAAAACCAAAAAGAAACCCGCCATAAAATGCTGCATAAATTGCATAACATCAAAGCCGTCGTTATTGATTTGCATAACAAATGCTACTAATGTGACAAAGCCAAAAATCAATAAAATCGGTTTGTACGTCTCAAACCATGATTTAGCTTGTTCGGCTGTTTCATTGTGTTGCAATGCCGAAATTTGATATTTGCCTTCCGAACCGCCCAATGATTTTTGCAATTCAGACAATGCAATATGTTTTTCCATTGTAATTGTGGCGGTTTTGGTATCTTTCGAAACTTCTACTGCCGTCACATCGGGCAACATAAGCAATTTACTTTTTACCGTTGCTTCGCAGTTGCCACAAGTCATGCCTGTAACTTGATAGGTGTGTGTCATTTTTTCTTAATTTTACGATGCGTTTTTGCATCCATTCCGTTTGAAAAACAATGCAACGTGCAAGCCATTGCCTTGTAATTATTGTGGACGTTGCCAATGACTTTACCATTTGCGTCTAATATATTGCACGTTTCGGTATCTGTATTGTCTTTCAATTGATAGACAACCGCACCGTTGGCATTGTAATAAGTTTTGCCATCTTTGCCCATTCTACCAAGTGTCCGCCCTTTGGAATTGACCAAAATGCCGCCCGATTTGAGAAAAGCCATAGGTTTACCATTCGCATTTTTAACGATGCTATCCATTGTGATAGAACCCAATTTAGTTCCACTGATATACACATCGCCTTTTGAATCAATAACACGCCCTTTTGAATCAACGGCTTGGGCAAGGCTTTGTCCGATAGAAACCATAAGGACGATAATAACGAGTGCTAATTTTTTCATTGTATTAAATTTAAAGATTGATTCAAATAAAAAAGTAAAAGCCTACACCTAATGTCATAGGCGTTTACCTTCATTATTGGGTGAAATGCTCTTTAATTTGCAAGCATAGTTGCGGGCATTTTACAGGCTTCTGCACATTTTTTGCAGGCTTCTGCACACGCTTTGCAACAAGCATCGTTGTGTTTGCCACATTCGGCAGCACAAGCATTACAACATTTCACGCACAAAGCGCACAATTCATCAGAGAATTTAGAATCTCTGGCGCACAAACGGGCGCAAAGCGCGCAAATGTCCGCACAATCCCGACAAATTTTAACGCAGCCTTCATGTCCCGACATTGTGCAACACATCGTGCAA
>JAYVKQ010000680.1:0-7293 GCA_043768285.1 Saprospiraceae bacterium
CCGGGCATGACGCAGGTATTATTTGACAATCAGACTGTGCCATATACGCCTGTATTAGGTCGAATTCGGAAGTTTTTCCGCGATGGACAAAACTTTACAAATACCATTTCTCTTGCCACTTCGGGCGAAAAAGGGGGCATGAACCTATCGTTTGCCAATATGGATAATAAAGGTATTGTGCCGAATAATACCTTCAATCGAAAGACAATAAACTTGGGCTTTGCCTATGATTTGTCTAAAAAAATAAGTTTTAGCGGCAATATCAATTATTCTAACGAATATAATAAAAATCCACCAAATATTGCCAATCAAGACAATTCTATTCCAACTGCCTTGTATAATTTAGCTAATACGATGCCTTTGGATTTATTAGACCAAAAAAAATACAATCCTGCGACAGGCAATGAGTTTATCTATTCTCGTTTTCAAAACAGAACCAATCCGTATTGGACACTGGCAGAGCAATTCCAAAATATCCGTCGGGATAGGGTTTTTGGCAATGTGTCTGTTAAATATAAACTTTTAGATTGGTTAGCCATACAAGGGCGTGTGGGTCAAGACTTTTGGTCACGCGACCAAGAATACAACAACTTCCCAACGGGTCATGCGTCTTTGGCGGCGGCTCCTGCGGGTTTTGTGAACGGCGCATTTACGCAAGAAAGCCGCCGTTTTAGAGAAACCAATGCGGACTTATTGATAACAGCCACAAGAACGTTTGGCGATTTTGGTATTGATTTAACGGCGGGTGGCAACCAAATGTATCGCCGTTCAGACCTTAATTCTACTTTCGTTCAAGACTTCGTGGTGAGAGGCTTACATACCGTAATGAATGGTCGTGTGAAAGACCCTATCTATGGTTTGTCTGAAAGAGCCGTAAACTCTGTCTATGGCTCAGGCGAGTTTTCATATAAAAACTTTTTATACGTCAATGCTACTGTTCGGAATGATTGGTTCTCAACCTTATCGCCCGAAAACCGCAGTATCTTGTACCCCTCAGTATCTTTGAGCTATGTGCTGTCAGAGTCGTTTGCAAATCTACCTGCATGGTTGCGTTTTGCAAAAGTACGTGCCGCCTATGCCGAAGTGGGTAGCGATACGGATGTTTCGCCATATGCCAATAGCTTGTTTTATGGTATCAATTCTAACCTTTTAGCCAATCCTGCGGGGGCATTGCAGCCTGTGGGCGGTTCGCAAGGTACAACATTGCCCAATCCGAATTTGAGACCCATGCGGGCTTCTGAAAAAGAAGTAGGTTTGGAATTGCGCTTATTTGATAGCCGCGTGAATGTTGATTTTGCGGCGTATCAAAAACAAACGACCGATCAAATTGTATCAGCCCAAATTTCAGATGCTTCTGGGTTTGTTAGCACTTTGATTAACAGTGGCAAAAGCCAAACCAATGGCGTAGAGATGCTTTTGACCTTAGTCCCCGTTAAAACGAAAGATTTTAAATGGGAATTTACGTCAAATGCTTCTTATAACAAAACAAAAGTGTTGAGTTTGACTACCGATAAGGCAGGAGAACGCATTACAGTCGGTACGCACGTTTTCAATGGCGAATTGCGCCAAATAGTCGGTCAAGAAATGGGTCAAATCTATGGGTTTGGCTTTGCGCGTGATGCACAAGGGCGTATGATATTGGGCGCAAATGGTATCCCAACACGGACATCCGATTTGATTTCGTTTGGTACAGCCTTACCAAGATGGGTCGGGGGCTTCACCAATAGTATCAATTATAAAGGCATTAGTTTATCCTTTTTGATTGATTTCAAATTGGGTAATAAGATGCTATCGGGTACTAATTTTAACCTAACACGTCATGGTCTGCACAAAATGACATTGCCTGGTCGTGACCAAGGTGGCATTATCGGCGATGGTGTGAATAGCAAAGGCGAGGTCAATACCGTGAAAGCCAACCCACAGGATTATTGGTCAGTAGTGCGCTCATTGGCATTGATTGAGCCTATCGTATATGATGGCGGTTATTGGAAATTGCGCCAAATCACGGCGGGTTACGATATAACCCGTTTCCTTCCAAAGAGTTTGCCTATCAAAGGGGCAAAAATCAGTTTAGTAGCCAATAACGTTTTGTTATTAAAAAAATGGATTGATAATATTGACCCCGAAACGTTTGGTTATTCTTCTGACAATTTGGTGGGTATGGAGTCCACGGGTTTGCCTTCTACACGCAGTATGGGGGTGAATTTGAATGTGAAGTTTTAGTACCCCCTCAGTATTTTTTAAGAAAAAAGACTACGCAAGCGGTTTAGGAAACTGAATTTTATTTTTTATTAAAAAATAAAATTCAGTTTCCTAAACCGCTTGCTCGATGCTTATTTTAACAAGAATACAGGGAATAAATCTAACGTGAAATTCTTAAAAAATTCTATTTATTATAATAATAATGAAAATGAAAAAAATAATCAAAAATATACGCTTCGGCATACTACTCGGCTTAGTGGGTTTGGTATCGTGCGATAAAGGTTTTGACGATTTGAATATCAACAAAACCGCAGCCACGGCTATCAATCCTGTTTTTACCTTGAATAATGCCACTATTAATACCTCATATGCCACGTCTCATATTTTTTATGAAATGGGGATTGTGCAGCAAATGATTTCGCCCAACTCAGGTGTTTTGACGGGGGCTAATTTTAATCAAGATAACCGCGACAATACGGTGCAAACGTGGCAACGCTATTATCGCAATGTTATCCGCAATACGCAAGATGTGCTGAACCAAAGCAAAACTTTGGGTGCGCGCACAAACTTGATACAAATGGCGCGCATCTTACAGAGCTATGCTTTTATGGTATTGACAGATACCTACGGCGATGTGCCTTATGTGGATGCGGGTAAAGGGTTTTCTGACCAAATATTTTTGCCTAAATATGATACACAACAATCTATTTATGCGGGCATTATCAAAGAATTGACAGAAGCAAGTGCAGCTTTAGACGCAACAAAAACAATCGAAACGGCTGACGTATTATACGCAGGGGATGTGGCAAAATGGCGAAAATTTGCCAACTCTTTACTACTTCGGGCGGGTATGCGGTTGAGTAAAGTTGATGCGGCACAAGCGCAAGCTGTTGTATCGAAAGCAGCAGCGGGCGGGGTCATAGATGCCAATGTGGACAATGCCATGATACGCCATGATGCTAACTATGTCAATCCAACAGGCAATTTGTTGAATGCAACAGAGGCAGCAAATGTCTATATGACTGCACCATTCGCCGATTATTTAAAAAACACAAAAGACCCTCGCCTAAAAGCGATTGGCGTGCGGTATATAGGCGCGAAATCGGGTGCTGAACAAACGGCAGCCCGTGCCTCAACCGATACTGCACAGTTTGTTGGTATGCCAATGGGGCATGACAATAATACCATTTCGACCCAAGTAACGAAATTTGCCTTAGCCAGTTTCTACGATTTTACGCAAGTAGATAGAACCCGTATGGCGAAAAATACGGCTCCAACGTTCCTTGTAACGGCTGCGCAAACGCAATTGCTTTTGGCAGAAGCTGCGCAACGCGGTTGGGTAACGGGTGCTGTGGCTGATTTTTATAGCAAAGGTGTAAAATTGCATATGGATCAATTGCAACAATTCGATGCTAAGTCAGCAGTAACGGTTGCAGAAGCGGATGCCTATTTAGTCGCCAATCCTTACGCAGCAGCGCGGGCATTAGAGCAAATCAACACGCAATATTGGATTGCGTCTTTCTTAAACGGACCTGAAGCATGGGCTAATTTTCGCCGCAGTGGTTTCCCGAATTTAGCACCCAATCCATTCCCCGGTAAGTCTATCAAAGGCACATTTATTCGCCGTTTGACGTATCCCAACTCCGAAATTTCGGTCAATAAAGCCAATGTGGACGCAGCTATCGCACGGCAAGGGGCTGATGATTTGGATAGTAAGGTTTGGTGGGATAAATAAGATTTAGGTGATAGTTGATAGTGTATAGTTGATAGTGTATAGTTGATAACTAATAGTTGATAACTATTTGAATTTCAATACTATACACTATCGATTATCCACAACTCAGCAATTCTATATATGGACAAAAAAGGTATTTGTGCATTGGTTTTCACATCCGAAGGGCGATTGAAATCGCCCCCTATTGATGAATTTTCGGGGTTAAAATCAATAGCGGGCGATTTCAATCGCCCTTCTGATATAAAATTAATGCACAAATGCCTTTTTTATTCAAATGTGGAATTGCTGAAATGAAATAGTAATAAGGGCAGTTTCGGAAACGGATTTTTTGATTGAATTCAATTTTTTTTTGAAATAAAAATCATTCAATCAAAAACCCGTTTCCGTAACGACTTACCCCCTCAGTATTTTCGAGCATAAATACTTATATTCATTCAAAACCATTTTCAAATTTGTTTAAAAATTAAAAACATGAGATTACTACTACTATTATGTCTCCTTTCTAATTTTACTTCTGCACAACAAATTATCGGTTCAAAAGAACAACTATTGGCATTTACGGCGCAATGGAAAGGCGAGCGTTATCCCGATGGTCGCCCAAAAGTATCCGATGATTTGGTCAAACGCTTGGCGAATATTTCGCTCGAAGAAGCGTGGGGCGTACTACGGAATGAAGGATATAACAACCAATTTGAGGCAGGTTGGCAGATTATCCATCCCGAAAAAGCCTTGGCGGGGCGCGTCGTAACGGCGCAATATTTGCCCATGCGCCCCGATATGGACAAGCCCATCAAAGATAAAGGCAAAGCCGAAGGGCGCATTGGCTCATCTAACTCGTGGCCCATTGATGTGCTGCAAAATGGCGATGTCTATGTCGCTGATGGCTACGGCAAAATCATTGATGGTACTTTGATAGGCGACAATCTGGGCAATTCCATCTATGCCAAATCCAAAACGGGCGTGTGCTTTGATGCGGGCGTGCGCGACTTGGAAGGCTTGGAAGCTATTGACGGTTTTGTCGGCTTTGTGCGCGGATATGACCCTTCTTTCATCAAAGATATGATGATGACGTGCATCAATTGCCCTATCCGAATAGGTCGTGCAACGGTGCTACCAGGCGATTTGATTTTAGGTAAAAAAGAGGGCGTGGTATTCATTCCTGCCTACCTTGCCGAAAAGGTGATTATCACATCGGAGTTTATTTCTCTGCGCGATAAATTTGGACACCAACGCCTAAGAGAAGGTAAATGGACACCCGGACAAATTGACCAAGCATGGACAGACGACATCAAAAAAGATTTTTTGCAATGGATAAAGGACAACCCTTCAAGAGTGCCGATGTCGAAAGAACAGTTAGATGCTTATATGAAAGAACGGAATTGGTAGGTTTTAATAGGAACACGGACAACGCGGATTTAAACAGATTTTTATTATAAAATCCGTGTAAATCCGTTTAATCCGCGTTGTCCGTGTTCCAACCTTTTTTACGATACCCCCTCAGTATTTTCAACCATTTTTAATCATTTTTAAATTATATAAGGATGAAAAAAATATTAGAACGTTTCAAATTCAAAGGCGCACTGCCAAGTGTACCAGAAGGCATACAAGAAGCTGATAATCAAGCTACTATATCAGAAAAGCAGGGTGACAATCGCCGTGATTTTATCAAAAAAGCAACATTAGGCGGCTTATTTTTGGGTATGAAATACGATACGCAACCCGAAAAAGAAATGGAATACGTGACGCAAAAAGTAAGGCGTAGTTCTGCTCCTTCCGACTTGAAAATAACGGATTTGCGGGTAGCTGTGATAGCGGGTGCGCCCATGACTTGCCCTATTTTACGCATTGATACCAACCAAGGCATATCGGGCTATGGCGAAATACGAGACGGCGCAAGTGCCAAGTATGGCTTGTTTTTGAAAAGCCGATTATTGGGTAAAAACCCTTGCAATGTGGAGAGTATATTTAAAGTCATCAAGCAATTTGGCGGTCAAGGTAGGGCTGCGGGCGGTGTATGTGGTGTAGAAATGGCATTGTGGGATTTGGCTGGTAAAGCCTATGGCGTACCAGCCTATCAAATGTTGGGCGGCAAATATCGGGACTATATCCGTTGCTATGGCGATACCCCTCAGTTGAAAGATGCCGATGCTTTCGCTAAAAAAATGAAGGAAAGGGCAGATTTAGGGCTTACCTTCTTGAAAATGGACTTTGGGGTAGAAATTTTAGCCGATATACCAGGCACAATAGTAGGAGGAAACGTTTGGGATGTAAAAAGACAATGGGGCAATTCGGAATTGAAAAAAGGCAATGCTAAAAGTTATGGGCAAACCAAACACCCTTTTACGCGCGTTCAAATTACGGACAAAGGCTTGGATATTATGGCAAACCACGTTGCCAAAACCCGTGAAGCGGTAGGCTATGAAATACCCCTTGCCGCCGACCATTTCGGGCATTTTGATGTCAATACGGCTATTCGCTTAGGTAAAAAACTTGAAAAATATCAAATGGCATGGCTCGAGGATATGGTTCCGTGGCAATATACTGACCAATGGAAACAAATCACAGATGCCATAGATACCCCCACGCTGACAGGGGAGGATATATATTTGAAAGAAGAATTTATAAAACTCATTGATGCGCGGGCGATTGATATGATACACCCCGATTTGGCAAGTTCGGGCGGCTTATTAGAGACTAAAAAGATTGGTGACTATGCCGAAGAGCGCGGTATTGCAATGGCGATGCACTTTGCGGGTACGCCCATTTCGTTTATGGCGAATATCCATTGTGCCGCAGCTACCGAAAATTTTGTTGCCTTAGAGCACCACTCCTTAGACGTGCCATGGTGGGAAGATTTGGTAAAAGGCATTGATAAGCCACTATATAGCAAAGGTTTCGTAAAAGTGCCTGACAAGCCAGGCTTAGGCATTGAGCTAAATGAAGATGTCGTAAAAGCCCATCTTAAATCAGGCGAACTCTATTTTGCCAAAACGGAAGAGTGGGATAAAGTGGATACTTGGGATAGGGATTGGAGTTGATTTTGGATTAAAAAAGCCGTTCCAATTTTGTTTTGGGACGGCTTTTTACTATATCCTTATGATAGTGGTGTCCGATGTTTTAATTGCAGTCCATATATAAAATTGCGCAAAATTTGGTCTTTGCACAGGCGGTATTGCGGCTGGTCGGGACTGCGAAAGAACGCGCTTATTTCGTGTTTGCTAACTGTCATACCCGATGAATCGAGTAGGGCTACAATGTCTTCCTCTTTCAAATTCAAGGCAATTTTCAGTTTTCTCAAAATGATATTATTGTTCAATTGCTTTTCGGGTTTGGGTTGTTCGCCCTCTTTTTTGCCT
>JAYVKQ010000681.1:0-4840 GCA_043768285.1 Saprospiraceae bacterium
GGCGGGGCGCACCTATTCGTTTGTGCATACCGATATTATGCAAATGCAGTCCGATTATGCCCCCTATTTGATGGGTTTTGGCGTAATTGGCGATTATTACAAATTAGAACAACGCGATGCCAGCTACGATGATAACATCGGCGAATGGCGCGGGCGTTTTTGCAGTTATCCCGACTCAGCAGATATTGAGGAAATATTATACGATACCGATATTGACCAATTGGCAGAATTGCGCGATGTCACTTCACGCTACAAGGACAAGGAAACGTTTTATGAATTAGAAAAAAACACGTTTGCGCAAGTCATAAAAGGCAATGGTTGTACGGATGTGGTTGATTATTTGATATACGCCAAACAATGCGAACCTTATTGCTTGCAAGGCGAACTTTGGAGCGAAAAGCCCAAAGACGTTGCCCAAATGTTTATGCTCATCAATCAAGGGCGACAGCTTTTCAAAAATACCAATGCGCCTTTTTTAAAATTGCGCTATGCCTATCAAATGATACGTTTGGCACATTATGCGAAGGATTATCCCGCCGTTTTGAATATATATAATGATGTAATGCCCAAAACGGATAAGGTGAAAAGCATCATCAATTATTGGATTTTGGCGCATAAAGCGGGTGCTTTGAAGTCAATGGGCAAGCGGGCAGAGGCAGCGTATCTTTTTGCCGTTGTGTTTCGCTATTGCCCAAGCAAACGGCGACAAGCCTTTGAAAGTTTTGATATTCAGACTGAAAACGAATGGCAATATTGCCTAAATAGTTGCCGCGATGATAAGGAAAGGGCAGCTTTATATGCCATTCGCGCGAGCCGCGATAAGGCAAAAGGGCTTGATGATATGGTCAATCTTTACAATCTCGACCCTACCAACGAGCATTTGGATATGCTTTTGATTAGAGAAACCCTACGTTTAGAAAAAATATTGATTGGGCATACCTTCCGCCGAGAGCGGTACACGCCCGATGTGATAGTTAAAAATAAACTCTATTGTCAAAATCTGCGGTACTTTGTTAGCCAAGTGCTGCAACGCAAAACGGCGCGTAACCTTGCCTTATGGCAAACAACGGAGGGGTATCTTACACTCCTTTTGGGTGATTGGAATGGTGCTATTCGCTCATTTTTTATAGCCAAAAGTATGACCCAAGACCCCGTGCTATTGGAGCAAATTGACGCCTTCGATTTGGCAGCGCGGATAACAGGTTTGCAAGCCAATGACCCGCGAACTGATGACATCGTGAATGCACTCCGCAAGACCGATGCCTACGTCAGTGATGCCGATTTTGAACCTTTTTTCTACGAAAAAATGGGTAATTTGTATAAAACCAAGAACGATATAGGTATTGCCTACCTCTGCGATTTGCCATTGGGTCAGTTAGAAAAAAATCCGCGTCTTGATGTTATTGATAACCTCATTGCCCTTTGCCGCAAACCCGATAAAACGGCTTTTGAACGCGAGCTCTTGATGGCAGGTGGCAATAAAACCATTGAGACCCAACTTTGGCATATCAAAGCCCGTTACCACTTATCGCATTTTGAAATGGAAGCAGCGAATGAAGCCTATCGGAATATACCCATACCAGAACGTGGGAAAAAATATATGCCATTTGTGGATAAAATAAAGGACTGTGTAAACTGTGTCCAAACCGATACTGCCCTCTATGACCGCGCCGAATTTACCCTCAAAATGCTTGAGTTGGGCTATCAAATCCGCGCAAATTTGATTGATCCCGCTTTGGGCTATTATCGTATGGGCTTGGGCTACTACAATATGACCTACTTCGGCAACAGTAGTGGCATAGGCGATTTTAACCGCAGTGGGTCAAGTTGGCAATATCTGAATAGTGGCGATGCCGTTCACCCTTTGCCTAATTATCCGCAAGGGAATTTTGAAGTGACGGATGTTAGTTTGGCATTGCAATATTTTGAAAAAGCACGGCAAGCGAGTTTGGATAGGGAATTTCAAGCGCGTTGCACGTTCTGGTGCGCCAAATGCGAACAGAATATGTTTTATGTGGATAAACAAAGTCGGTATAATGTGGGCGGGAAAACAATGCCGAATGTCCCCCCTCAGTATCAGAAGTATTTTAAGCTATTGAAGGATTATTATCGAGATACACCGTTTTATAGGCAGGCGCAGACAGAGTGTAAGTATTTCAACTATTACTCAATAAGATAAAAAAAGCCGAACCAACGTATAGTTGGCTCGGCTTTATAATTTTCTTAATTGATACGAATTTCGTCTTCGTTTTCATCAAAAAATTTGAATACCGTCATTGGATATTCGGGTTCGGTTTGTTCATCGTACATCTATTTTCGTATATCTATTCTTATCTACTCACCGTAAACATCCGCACCACATCGCGTTTGCCTTTCGATTTGAGTTGTAGCATATACTCCCCTGCGGTGGTTTTATCGCGGAGGGGTATGCTCACTGTGGTGGGTGCTTGCTCAAAATGCTTATTGAGTATCACTTTGCCTTGCATATCGAATATCAGCACATCAATGGGCTGTGCGTCATAGCCTTTTAGCGCAATATTGAGTATATCCTCCGTTGGGTTGGGGAATATTTTGGCATCGCTGAGGGATGAAAATGTGACCGTTTTGGGTTCTGAATATTGCACTGTGCCATCTTGCATCACCAATTGGATGCGGTAGATATTGTCACCGTCAATTGGGTTGTCGTCGTAGGTATCGTATTGGGCAGTACCGTTGTTTTTGTTCGTACTGACCTTTGCGAGTGTCTCGAAAGCACCCGTGATGGGGTTTTGCTTTTCTACGACAAAATGGTCATTTTGCGCACCCGTATTGTTGTCCCATTGAATATGGGCTTTTTCGTAGGCGGGTTGGGCTTGCATATTGAGCACCGATACCAAACTCTGGGGCGTAGGTCGGCGCAGACTAATGCCCACCAACGACGGCATCATGGTGGTGATGCGCTCGCCCAATTGCCTTCGGATGGTGAATATGGGAATGCGGATACTATCCTTATATAATCCTTGTTTCGGCAGTTTTATATTGCCATTGCTGTTGGAATTGTGTACGACCACGAAGGCTTTTGCCCCTGCGCGTTGCACATTGAGGCAGAGGAGTGTCACATCGCAGTCTTTATTTAAGTCCATGATGACGATTTTGTTTTTGAGGTCGCCCAACGGTTTGTTGCATACCCGCGAAACCTCGAAGCGGGGCAGCTTGTTTTTGGTACTATCTGCCTTGCCTTTGATGGTGATGACGGTATCATACACTGCCACCATATCCCCCGTAATGCTTTGGGTCAGCACATCGGGACCAAAGTCGGCGAGAGTGAGCATATAGCGGGTATTGCTGTTATACACCGATAGCACCAGCGTATCGCCTTTTTGCTTTTGGGCAATGCCGAGTGTAGCTATGAAACACAATAAAACTGTTATGATATTTTTCATTGTTTCTTTTTTGTTTTTGTTAGTGAATGTGGTTTTTGATAAACCAGAATTAGGATTACCCAAGATTAATAAGGATTTTATAGGATTTTGGTGAACTCAACCTCAGTTTTAGTTCAATTTAACCAATACACGCTTGTTGAAATAAGGTCAAACTCAATACCCCAAAATCCTAATACATCCTTTCTAACCCTATCAATCCTAATTCTCGTTAAAACACCCCCTCAGTATTTGCCGAGCGTGACACTCGGGTCTGAGACCCTCGAAATAGTAGGTTGCGGTTTTACAAAACCGCACCAGCACCTCCGTTTTATGTTTGCCAAGTCCCTGTGCCAGCAGGCAGGGCTATTCGTCTATATATAATACAAATGGCTCTACGTTAATAATTTCTTTGTTGTAATCTTCAATAATAATATTATCAAAAACTAATATAGTTTTCTGTTTTATCATCTTGATAACATTTTTTTGTTCATCAGTAAATTGAGAACCCTTAGAATGATATCTCATCAAAGTATTACCCTTTAAATAAACTAAATCGAAATTAGCAACTTTGAATTTTATATCGCCGTCAAAATTTAATACTATACAAATAAATCCTTCACCTTTTAATAAATTAGTTTTACTTATCGTTTCTCCAGATCTGAAACGTTTATTATTAGAGATAATAAAAACTGAAGGAGGTAAGTTTTTACCTTTCAAGTGTAACTTTATTCCTTTATTCAGAACTGTATCGTAAATCTGTAAATAACCATAATTGGTCTCCGCTATCTTAAATATTAATTCGTTTTTTGAATTATATGACTTTTGCCATTGAATTGTTTGTGATTCTATTTTTAAATTTTCAAATTTACTATTAGAGTGAAACCTTAAATGATAAGGAATATGTTTAAAAACATATCCATCTAATTCAATACAACTATCACAAGAAATCTTATTCTGTGCATTTAGTCTACAAACACTTAGATTTACCACAGAATTAATAATTAGAACTAAAAATAATTTCATCATGTTATAAATTATTAATTTTTATTTTCTTTGCCTTTCCCCGTTGCCTTTTCTTTTTCTGCTTTTTCAAAGTCAGAAAATGCTTTTAACGCTCGTTTTGCTTGAGAAAAATTATAATCTGGAAGTGCGTCGGCTCCAATTATAGATGGTCTAAATCCAAAAAATATTTCTTCTTGAGTTGTATAAGCACCAAAATTTCCATTACCCCAATTTTCTTCATCCGCTCCAAAATCTTCAACATATTCGTGAATTATAGTAGAAATTATATTAAGTAATGCAGCTTGTCGATCTTCAGGAGTTTTAGCATTTTCTAGGGCATCAAAGGCTGCGATATTTAACTCAATTGGAGTACTGTATTTTTTGCCGTCTTCATCTTTATTATATCCGCTTGCACCGAAATCTAAGCCACCTGGTTT
>JAYVKQ010000682.1:0-5515 GCA_043768285.1 Saprospiraceae bacterium
AAAATCATTCAAAATCAGTTTCCGAAACCACATTTTCACACATTAAAAAATAATTACTGTTCAGTAGCAAGATAAGGCAAATATACTTTCATTTGAGCATAATACGAAGGATAAAAAGGTGTTTAAACTCTGTGACATTATTCCAAATCGGAAATACTGAGGGGGTGCCTTTCATTTTACTTTTACGACTTTTCCACTATATACTAAAGCATTATCAAGTGCATATATGTTTAGTAGATACACGCCATCGGGCAAATGCGCGATATTGAGAACTTTGTTGTTAATATTCTTAACCAAAAGCCTTCCAGTATTATCCAATATTTCTACGCGCCCTATGGTTTGTTTGGTTTCAATAGTCAATATATCACGAACGGGATTTGGATAAACAACAATAACAGAAGTCGTTTCCTTAACAGCCGTTGAAGGTGCGCTGATTTCTACTATTTTATCATCATCTGAACGCGGTGCGCCTCGGGTATCTTTATTGCTGACGGCTATATACACTTTGCCGTCAGGCGATATGCAGACATCGCGCAAACGCCCGTAGGTATTGGTATAAAAATCAGTTTTGGATACTACTTGTTTTCCATCATTACTGAGTTTATTCACCGTCAAACGTGAGCCTTTAAGAGAAGTCATCAAAATACTGTTTTTCCAGTCGGGGATACGGTTGTGGTTGTAAAAGTCAATACCCGCTACGCCCAAAGTTGGTGTCCATGCAGCAATCGGTTCTGCGACATTTGAATCACGGCAAAAGGCTGTTTCAGTGGTAAGGTCGCAAAAGCCTTCGATGCGGGGCCAGCCATAATTTCTACCTTTTTGAATGATATTCATTTCATCTTCGATGTTCGCTCCATGTTCGCTGCTGTATATACTATTGTGCAATGGCACATATACCAAGCCTTGCGCGTTGCGATGCCCCCACGACCACGCAGGATTATTGCTTATCGGATTGTCGGTAGGGATTGACCCATCTAAATTTAAGCGCAATATTTTACCGTTGAGGCTGGATACCGTTTGGGAATTACTGGTTGTAGAAGCATCCCCTGTTGAAAACAATAATTTTCTATCGGGCGATATTAATAATCTGCAACCGTTGTGGATAGTGGACGCATTGATATTGTCAAAAATAATGATTGGGTTTATCAACGCAGAACCATTGTATTGATATTTAACAATTTTTTCACGATACACATTGCTGGCATTTTGATAGTTATATGCCACATACACATCGGGTAGATTGTTTCGCGCAATAGTATCCAACGCCATTCCCAACAAGCCTCCTTCGCCACTTTCGCGCACATCGGCGATGGTGATAAGGGGTATTATCGCGCCTGTTGTAGGGTTGATACGGCTGATGCGCCCGTAGCGTTCTGTCACCCAAATATGGTTATCGGGTCCCCAGATGATTTCCCACGGCGTGTCTAACCCTGTGGCAACAGTTCGGGTTGTGAGATTGGTTTGGGCAGTGGTACTGAACCAAAGTGACAGAAAAAATAGCGTAATAGGCAAATAGGTTTTCATTTTTTGTTTTTTTGATATGTAATATTTTAAAACGTTAAATTGATTTTTAATATTATATTCATTACATTTGCTATGTTTAGTCGTATGCTCGCTTTTTTTGCACTTCTATTTAACCTTAAATTTATTATTTTACCATTAAAAACCAATCACAATGAAAAACAATTATGTCGCTTCAAGCATCCTTCTTCTTGTATGTGCCTTTTATGTTTGGGCTTGTACGAACCCAAACGACACTACAAACAAAACAGAAACAGCCAAATCCATCGTTGCAGAAGTAGCCAAAGACACCGTTTTGCATGGCAAATATTTGGTCGAAATTATGGGTTGTGGCGATTGCCATTCGCCCAAAATGATGACTGCACACGGACCCGTACCCGACCCCAAACGCTTAATATCGGGACATCCTGCGGCAGATAAATTGCCACCTTTTCCCAACCCTAAAACGACATATTCGGGTGCATGGGCTTTGTTTACGCCTGATTTAACCGTTGGTGTTGGTCCTTGGGGCGTGAACTATGCTGCTAATCTGACCCCCCATGACACGGGTATGGGTAACTGGACGTATGAACAGTTCAAAAAAGCCTTGACGCAGGGCAAATCTAAGGGTTTGGATGGTGGGCGTATGTTGATGCCCCCGATGCCGTGGCAAAATTATGTGCATATGAAAGAAGACGATATTCAAGCCGTCTTTGCTTATCTGAAATCTATTCCGCCCGTTGATAATATAGTGCCTCAGCCTACACCGCCAGCGATGTAAATTTGATAAGGTTTAGCGAACGTAAATTAATTTTTTTTCAAAAAAAAATCAATTTACGTTCGCTAAACCTATGCTATAAACCCTTCAAACTGTTATATTCGCCCTATGAAGAAACCTTTAATTATTTTATTGTTCACAATAGTAGCAATAGGGAGTAGTCTCTACTATTTTAATCAAAAAAAACAAACAACACTATTTGATGCACACATCATAGATACCGTGCATACGCCACATATCAACCCCCTTTTTGAAAAAGCCGATGCTGCCAAATATGACCAAGATTACCCAAAAGCCAAGCAATTATTTCAAGCATTATTAAGTAAAAAGCTAAGTGCTGCGGATAGTCAATATGTACTTAATCAATTGGCTTTCATCAATTTAACGACTGATGAAGATTCCATAGCGCATATTTGGCTAAAAAAAATCGAGAAAACGTACCCCCTCAGTATTTCAGCCCAAGCGGACTATTTTTACAATATCGGCACATGGGCAAGCCATACCTTTAAGCCCAAAATGGCAAATGACTATTTACAAAAAGCCTTAGTTTTATATAAAAAAACATATGGTGACAAGCATTTAAAAACGGCTTTGTGTTTGACGCAATTGGGTTTGATGCACTATCAATTTGGGAAGAATTTTATGGATTCGACTAAGTTGTATTTAAGTTTGGCGGATACCATTTTTCAATCAAATGTTTCTACTCAAATGGCTTCTTTTTCCGCAGAATGTGTATATGGGTTGTCGAAAATTGAACGTTTGGGTTGGGATAATGAGAAGGCTTTGTTACATATCAATACGGCTTTGAACCTATTGGAAGCGAAGCATCGAGATAAAGAAATATTGTATGCTTTATGCCTGAACTTAAAAGCTTTGGTTGTTAGGAAGGAAGGCAGTATGCATCCTGAAAAAAAAACTTTTTACTTTCAACAAATGGACTCGCTTATTAAAAAAGCCGTAGAGGTAGGAAAAGGTACTTCATCTTATAAGTTACAAGATATATATGTTGATATTATCCGAATGAAGTCAGGTCTTAAAGACAGTACACAATGTCAATATTATTTAGAACAGTTGAGACAATTATTAACTGTACAGCCAGAGTATTATAGTAAAATTAAAAGTCTTAAAGGGTATTATTATTTGAGACAAAGAGACACCCTGACCTCAATGCAATTTTATAGGCAATTTTGGGATAGTCATAGCAATGATACATGTAAAAATGCCCTTTTCGCAGCGGATGCCTCTCATAGCTTATTTTTATATTACAATACTATCTTAAATTACGATTCTGCCTTGTATTTTATCAAACAAAATATTATAGCTGCAACAGGAGACCAAGGTTATAATGTTTCATGGTCTTATTTATTATCCCCTTCGTTTTATGAGAAAAATAAAAGAGTAGTTGTTTCATTTCCGTTTGCAGCAAATGTTTTTTATAATAAATATGAAAAACAAAAAGATAAAAATGACCTTAAACAAGCTTATCAAATTGTAAAAACAACTGATAGCCTGTTGTTTGATGCTTTGTTGTCTGCTAATGATGAAACTTTATTATCCTATCAAAAAGAATATGGTTCAAAAGATAATGCTTTCGCTATAAGAATAGCTCATTCCCTATATAAAGAAACTAAAAAATTAGAATACCTTGAATTTGGTTTTAAGCTATCTGAGCGTTTCAAGTCGCAAGTATTGTTTAGGAATTTATATGATAGTAGAGCTACAAATAATACGAAATCTATTATAGATAGTATTCAAATGATAAAATCTGACTTGGCTTTTTTAAAAAATAATGATAATAAAAACTCAATTAAATTAGCTTTATCCAATAGATTAGAGCAATTATACAAAGTATTAGAAAAACGAAATCCCGAGTATTACAAATCAAAAATATTACAACCTACGCCTTCGTTAAAAGACATACAAACTATCTTAAAACCGTCTCAATTATTGGTCAACTATAGTTTAACAAATGAAAAATCTTATAGGATATTAATTAGTAAAACCAATTGTGATTTTCAAATTTTTGATGATTTTAATACGATTAATAATCAAATTAGCCAATTAAGAAGCTTTTTAACCGCTAAAGATAACACCCATTCAGGAAAATCTTATAAAGATGTGGCAATGCAATTGTATAAAAACCTATTAGGCAATATACCCCCTCAGTATGAAGGGCAAAAAGAATTATTAATTATTACAGATAAAAATTTAGCCTTGCTGCCTTTTGAGGCTTTGGTTGAACCCAATCGAAATAGTGATACAACTTTTGATAAAATGGCTTATGCCCTGTATCGGTATTCATTTACCTATACGTCTTCTTTTAAAATTTATGAAAATAATGCCCCAATTAAATTGCCCTTAAAACCCAAAGTAGCTGCTTTCACCTATGATGCAGCCTCTGATGAATTGCCTTATTCTTCAAAGGAAATACAAGTTTTGAAAAATATTTATGGTACACAGTTAGGTTCATATATAGGGTCTGAATGTTCTAAAGAGAACTTTTTTAATTGTCAAAAAGACTTTGATATAATACATCTTGCACTTCATGCTTCAAGTAATCCGAATAGAAGAGAAGATAATAAAATCTATTTTTCTCCTAAACATAAAGAACCACTTTATGATTTGGATTTGGGTAAAATGCAGTCCAAAGTAAAACTACTCGTTTTATCCGCTTGTCAAACCGCAGAGGGTAAAATAGAAGCGGGAGAAGGTACTTATTCCCTCTCCCGTTCATTTCTACAAAGCGGCATACCTAATGTCATTGCTTCTCTATGGAAAATAGACAATGCCAGCACATCAGATATTTTAACCGTATTTTACAAGCAATTAGCACAGAATAATGCGCCTGCAATAGCTTTACATCAAGCCAAAATCAACTATATAAAAACAGCCGATAGGCAAACAGCACACCCTTCCTACTGGGCTGGGCTATTGATTTTCAACTAACACGTTCCTATTTTAACTTTGTTGATACTTTCCATACAGGTACACGTAAAGATGCCATAATTATCTTGATAGATGATTTCTGACCTAATTGTCCAATGGTGTGCACCATCTGTAATTGATTGGACTTTTAGTATCTCATTAGCTAAAGCATTTAATATATTTGTTTGATTGGCATCGTCATTGATAACAAAATAGACTATAACACCTTCCGACATAGCAAAAGGAACATAATATAAATGCCCTTTAAAAGTGGCATTTTCGTAGTATTGGGTACGAATAATCAAATCATCT
>JAYVKQ010000683.1:0-2027 GCA_043768285.1 Saprospiraceae bacterium
CGAGTGTGAATCTCACTATTTATGACGCATCGGGTAGAGTTTTGAAAAGAATACAAAAACATTGTGCAAAAGGATTTAACAAAATCAATGTGCAAAGAGAAGAGTTGGGTGCAACGGGCATTTATTACTACAAATTAGAAACGCCAACGCACACAGCGACTAAAAAAATGTTGCTAACAAATTAAGTTACGGGCAAAACTTGCCTCGTAACTAATCAAGATATCGTTTTGAGTTTTAGATCGGTTTTTTTGATGAAGTCTCACGTTCTAATTACGTGGGACTTTTTTTTGTTTAAATCTGCACCCCCTCAGTATTTTTAATGTATTTCATATTGTAGTGTCGAATTTATTCGACATAGGCGCGTATTGTGTCGAATGAATTCGACACTACAATGCGAAATATTAATCTTTTCGAGGTTTAATACTGTTGTATTTGTAAAAAAAGTGGACATTTGCACTTCAATTTACGGTAGCACAGCTACATTACCAAACACATGGCGGCAGATAAAACATATATCATTCATCTCGAAAAGTTTGACGGTCCTTTTGACTTACTATTGTTCTTTATTGAGCGAGATGAATTGGATATTTACGATATTCCTATTTCAAAAATTACGGAAGATTTTTTGACGTATATCAAGCAGGCAGAGCAATTGAATATAGATTTGGCGAGCGAATTTATTGTTGTAGCTGCCACTTTGATGCGCATAAAAGTCAAATTGCTGTTGCCTCGTAAGCAAGTAGATGAAGAAGGCAACGAGATAGACCCGCGAGAAGAACTTGTCAGTCGTTTGTTGGAATACAAACGATATAAAAGTGTATTGGAAGAAATGAGGGTTTTGGAAGAAGACCGCTCGCTCCGCGAAGGGCGAGGCAATATCTCCCGAGAATTGAAAGATATTGCCGTAAAAGCCCTCGTTGATAGTGAATTGGAGGATGTCACACTGTTCAAACTCTTGCGCGTGTTCGAGCGATTGGTAAGGCAATATGTGGATGTACAAAATCGTCCAGTACACCGCATATACACTTATACCTATACAGTTGAAAGTCAGCGCGAATATATTTTTTCACTCATTGAAGTGGGTAAAAAAACGAGCTTTGAGCAAGTGTTTAGCAATTTAGAAAATCGTGTCCATGCAATTGTTACTTTTTTAGCCATGTTAGAATTGCTCAATCTTCAAGAAATAGCGATCGTACAAGGTGAAGGCTTGAACAATTTTTGGCTAACCATAGAAATTGAGGAAGATGGCGTTAATCTGTAATTGCTTCTAAATCGGAATCAGAATGGTCTTTGTGTGGTTTACTTGTTGGTTGGATTGAAGAGATGGCTACAAAAAAGCCGCCTACGACGAAAAGTACGTAGTTGAAATGTTCCATGGAATAGTATGATTTGTTCGCGGGCTGTGTGCTGCCGCTTTGGTTGATGAATTAAAAACTTTTTAGGACTTCTTAAAATATGCAGGTCAAAGATAAATATACATTTCACAATAAACAATATATGTTTGCCATAATGCGTAAGTTGTTGTGACATAGGTTTTTAATAAAGCGCATGCCAAAAAAATATAGTCAACTTACGGTACAATGCTTGCTTATTTGTTTAAACTCGAATTCTCACTATTAATAAAATGAAGCGTTAAAATTTCATTTGCAATCCATTAACATTTCATTATGAATTGTGATTAGTGATAGTCCCCGAAAACTGTGACAAAAAGAATTTTTAAGAATATTTTTTTTCTTAAAATCCTCATTTTTTTTTCCTATAAATTAAAGAACTCGCTTATCTTTGCACTGCTACGCACCCACGTGGTGGAATTGGTAGACATGCTACTTTGAGGGGGTAGTGTCCGTAAGGATGTGCTGGTTCGAATCCAGTCGTGGGTACTTATACATAAATCAGCGTCCCGAATTTTCTATCTTTGAGAGAAAGTTCGGGACTTTTTTTAGGCTCAATTGGAGATTACAAGATTACACGAGCATTATGGCGGCATAGGAAGGGCGATTGAAATCGCCCGCTATTGATTTTGACCA
>JAYVKQ010000684.1:0-3441 GCA_043768285.1 Saprospiraceae bacterium
CACCCCCTCAGTATTTTCATCATAAAATATTGATTTTTAAGATATTATATATTGATTTCACGTCTTTTTGAACGCGTGAAATTGTCAAAAAAAAAGAAAATGAAACTCAAATACCTCATATTTAGCATACTCATAGGTAGTGGTATCCACAATATCGCTGCCCAACCCCTCAACACTGCGCGTCCAGAGTTTAACCTAAAAGCCGCAGAAGAGGCTTTGGGTGAAAACGATTATTACAACGCCTTAGACCTCTACGAAAAATATTACGACCAGACAAAAGACCGCTCGGTTGCGTATCAAATTGCTCTATTGCAAATGAAATTGCGCGACTATACGAAGGCGGAAAGTGCTTTCGCGCGGGTTTTGCAACGCGACAAAAAAGCGACAGGTGATGTGAATCCCGATGCCCGTTTTTACCATGCCCAAATGCAGAAGATGAATGAAAAGTACGAGGAAGCCATTATTACTTTTGAGGATTTTTTGAAAGAAACAAAAGATGATGTGAAGGCAAAAATGGCTAAAACGGAAATCGAAGGGGCGAAAATGGCGATGCGCATGAAGGAAAATTTAGTATTGACCGTCACTAACGCAGGTACTAAAATCAATACGCCTAATAATGAATACTCCCCCTCAGTATCTAACGACGGTTCGGTGCTTTATTTTACCAGTTTTAGAAATGATAAATTGATTACGCTTGACGATAAAGCAGGTGACTACTACGCCAAAGTGATGCGGGCTGAAAAAAGTCCACGCGGCGTGTGGCTCGACCCCGAACCCTTAGCGGGCGACATTAATAGACAAGGTGTTAATCATGGCAGCGTATATACTGCGCCCGATGGCAGTGCGATATATTTCACACGCATAACTTTGAGTGGCAACGATGTGTCAGAGAGTACCTTATTTTCTTCTGTAAAAAAAGGCGAAACATGGACAGCCGCCAGCGAAGTGAAGGGTATTAATGGTAAATACCAAGTAAAACATCCTGCAATTGGGACTATATTCGGCAAAGAAGCCTTATTTTTTTCATCGAATATGGAAGGCACAAAGGGCGGTTTTGACCTCTATTATGCCACCAAAAATGAAGATGGTTCATTCGGTACGCCTATCAATATGGGCGATGTTGTGAATACAATTGGCGATGAAGAAACGCCATTTTATAAAGAAGGCAAATTGTATTTTAGTTCCAATGGCTTGCCGACTATTGGTGGTTTCGATATTTTCTCTGCCCTTTGGAATGGCACGGGTTGGAACAAGCCCGAGAATATGGGCAAAGGCATCAACTCCTCCGTCAATGATCGCTATTTTAATATGGACGAAGAAGGTAGTATTTATTTGCTTTCTAATCGCCCGGGTGGTCGCTCTTTGAAAAGCCGTACTTGCTGCGAAGATATATATGTGTTGAAAAAAGAGCCTATCAAAATTAATTTGATTGCGATTACGACTGATGGTAAAAAACAACTATCGGGCGTGAATTATAGCTTTACCGAAATTACGAATGGTAAAATAAGTAAGCCAGACGACCAAACGACTGATACCTATCGCGCAGATTTGGTAACCAACAAAGCCTATCGTATTATCGTCTCGCGCAAAGGCTACTATAATGATACAACTGAATTTAATACTGTGGGTATCAAGGAAAATAAAACCATTGATAAAAAATTGGTCTTAAAGCCTTTACCTGTCATTATGGCGTTCTTGCAGGCTTCGGCTATCAGTGAGGAAAAACCATTGAAAGGCGTAACTTTTGGCGTGTATGATATTACAGCTAAGAAGTCGGATATAAAAACGGGCGATAACTATAATGGTGATTTGGGCTTGAATAAAGACTACGCCATCATTGCATCGAAGGCGGGATATACCTCAGATACTGTAAAATTTTCAACAAAAGATATAAAAGAGACCACGACAATAGAAAAAATACTAAATTTGAAGCCGAAAATAATATTGGTAAAACGCAACGAGCGTATTAAATTGCAAAACCTTTATTATAAACTCGATAAATCGGCAGCAAATGAAGCAGAAATGCAAGATTGGACTTTGGCGCAACAATCTTTAGAGTATCTTTACGGCATCATGGCGAAATATCCAGACATGACGATTGAGTTGAGTTCGCATACCGATGCGCAGGGTTCGGATAAATACAATCTTGAACTCTCGCAAAAACGTGCGGAAGGTGTGAAGCAATTTATGATAACCAAGGGTTTGGAAGGAAGGCGCATAGTTGCCAAAGGCTACGGCGAAACCCGCTTAACCAATCGGTGCAAAAATGGCGTAAAATGCAGTGATGAAGAACATCTGCAAAATCGACGAACAGAATTTAGAATACTTTCGGGTCCTGAGACCATCGAAATAACGGAGCAGCAATCTGCAACAAACAACTAATGTTAGGTTATGGAAAAAGGGGGCGGGTCAAACCGCCCCCTTTGGTTTTTTTAGGGAGAAATACTGAGGGGGTATGTTTCATATCACTTTTCTATTACAAATTTAGATATACCCACCAAAGTCTGTTTATTGTAAATATGCACAAAATACATTCCCGCAGCGTAATCATTTGCTGAAATAGAAACACTATTTTGATTAATAGTTGTCGCATACATCAACCGCCCTAAATAATCATATACCTTTATATTATCCACTGCCACATCGTTGGGTATCTCCATTTGCCCTACATCTATAATTGGATTGGGCGAAATCTTAATTTTTGCCAATTCTATTTGCGGGTTTTTATTGGCTAATAGTAGGCATTGTCCCGTTTCGCCACCAAATATCTGTTGGTTACCTACTGAATGACATTCTAATCTTCCACTAGATTCAAATAGTATAGGATAAGGAATAAAACCACAATTACAACCAACCCCTTCTAATAAATAATAAGCCCTATCTCCAGAGCGAAACCCAATCCAATATCTTTTCCTGAAAATATTATTTATAGAAACAGAATCAATATTTACAACAACAAATTGCTGTAAACTGGGAAAAGCTTTACCTTTTAAAGAATCTCCTAATTTTACATTAAAGTCGTATAGAAGTGAATCTTTACCTTCATTTCCTATACGTAATCTCATATAGATTTTTTTACCGTCTTCTCTGAGTGCTTCAATATCATGTTTTAAAAGCCCCAACCCTCCTTTTGTTCTTACCTTATTATATATTATGCCATTGATAAGCGTATCAGAATTGGACGAAGTGATTTGATAATTATTATATCGTACTAGATCACCACCATAAGTAACACTACTTGTCCATATGGCATTTTTGGTTGGGAAAGGTGTATAAGTTTGCGCAATACTGCTAAAACAAGTCATAAGTATGAAACAGATGTACAGGCTTAATTTTTTTTTCATCTTTATTGTTTTTGAGACTATCCACAAAAACCAATTAAAAGTTTAACCACTCTTAGATTGATTGATGTGGATAGTCTTGTTTATTAATACATGTTAT
>JAYVKQ010000685.1:0-2263 GCA_043768285.1 Saprospiraceae bacterium
GTCAAAATCAATAGCGGGTGATTTCAATCGCCCTGCCCAATGTAACCTTAATGACTACAATCTTGTTACCATGCAACTTCGTAATTTAAAGTGCCGAAATAAGTGGATAAAACTTCATTTCGTAAGCCTCCACCCAACGCGACAGGATTTCAATTTCTCTTTTTTCAGTAGAGTTACTGGTCAACCGTGCGTGCATGAGTTTGAATAGCCTTGCGATGGCTTTTTCATACTGTTTCTCAGTATCGATTGGTAAAGTTGCTTCCATTTTTCAAAAAATTTTGTCCTTGAATAAAAAATATTGTATTGTTGTATTGTTAACAAGACAACAATACACATTATACAGCAATCCATTTGCCTTTTTTGCTCGATTCCACAACTTTATAGACGAATTGCATACCCCGCACGCCATCGGATACTGAGGGGTAGTCATAAAGTGGGTCTTGAGGCTTACCTTCCAAATGATTTTGAATATGCTTCGCAAAATTGCGATATACATTCGCAAAGGCTTCCAAATAGCCTTCGGGATGCCCACCCGGCACGCGGGTATGCGCATTAGCCACTTCTGGCGGCGGCATTTTAGGATATAGAAAACCCTGCCCCGTTCTTAATATTTCTTTCGGCTTATCCAACCATTTGATTATCAAAGAATTAGGATTTTCTTGATGCCATTCTAAGCCACCTTTTTCACCCCAAATGCGGATATTCAAACCGTTCTCCTCCCCTGCCGATATTTGCGAACAATGCAAAATGCCTTTTGCACCATTATCGAAACGCAATAACACATTCGCATCATCATCTAATTGACGACCTTCTACAAATATAGACGTATCTGCCATCAATTCCTTGATTTGCAAACCTGTGATATATTCAGCAAGGTTCTCCGCGTGTGTGCCTATATCGCCCAATGCCCCCGCAATGCCCGAGCGTTTTGGGTCGGTGCGCCAGTCTGCCTGTTTAGATTGTTCGGCTTCTCGTTTCGTAGAAAGCCAGCCTTGCGGATATTCCACCACGACCTTACGAATTTTACCAATATCCCCGTTTTTCACCATCGCTTTAGCTTGTTTTACCATCGGATAACCCGTGTAATTATGCGTCAAAGCGAACAACATACCCGTTTTTTCGACAATTTTCTCCAATTTCAGAGCTTCATCCAAGCTGAAACTGAGGGGTTTGTCGCAAATAACATGAAAGCCATTTTCCATCGCCATTTTTGCAGGTGCAAAATGCACGTGATTTGGCGTAACAATGCTCACAAAATCCATCCGCTTATCAGGCGACAAGCGTTTTTCCGATTTTATCATCGTTGCAAAATCGGGGTAGTTACGTTTCGGGTCAATATACAAGGCTTCACCCGACCTTCTCGCACGCTCGGGTTCACTCGAAAATGCGCCACACACGAGTTCAATTTGTCCATCTAAAGCGGCTGCCATGCGGTGAACGCCGCCTATAAATGCGCCTTCACCACCGCCAACCATGCCCATTCTTAATTTTCTTGCCATAAATTATAACTTGATTTTAATTATACTTTGAAAACATATATAACAGAATGTAGTATTTTACAAAATGTGTATTTTATCTTTATCCAAAATTTATCTATGAAAGAACTCATAAAACTCGCCCGATTAAGGCTTACAGACGAAATTACCATCATAAAACGAGATTTTTCTACTGTTTTAACTGAATTATCAGTTGAAGAAAAAGCCGTAATTTATTGGTACACTAATACTGGTTATTTAGGTATAAATGAAATACTTAGAGAAAGTAAAGGAAACACAACGCCTCAACTTGGGCATTTACTCAATATAGCTCTGTCAAAACTATCTACTTACAACTTTTTCGTCTATCGCGGTCTCAGATTTACAAATTCGAGAATACAAAAATACAAGCAAGCATTGGAAAATGAAACGCCCATCATTGAATATGGTTTTACCTCTGCTTCTACTCGTCTTGAAACTGCATCCCAGTTTGGTCAAATTATTTTGACTATATTTCCAAAAAATGGGAAATCTATCGAAAATATCTCTAAATTTGTAAATGAAAAAGAAGTTTTATTTACAAAAGGTAGTCAATTTATGGTTTTAGACATAAAACAAGAAAATAACTACCATTTCATAACGTTAGAGGAGATATAACATGACATCAGTTTTACTAAATATCGCACATATCAAACAACCAGAAATAGAATATATAGCTTCTATTATGTTTGATATAATGTCTGTCAATCAAACAGACAGTCAAAATGCTTTATTGGAAAAATTAGAAG
>JAYVKQ010000686.1:0-2844 GCA_043768285.1 Saprospiraceae bacterium
GCGAATATCGCTGTAAATATAAGGATTGAAATGTTGCCCTCCTTGCCTGTGATAAATGCCGCCCGGAATGACGTGCCACATATGCGGAATGACGCAAGCACTGATAAATAACTGCCCTTTGGCATCATAATCAATACCCCACGGATTGCTAAAACCATGTGCCACCACTTCAAATTTATCTTTTGTGGGATGATACCGCCAAACACCGCCGTTGATGTCAACACCATCGCCTTTCAAAATATCTTCTGGAAAAGGGTCTTTGTGCTTGTAAATCCGTCCTTTGCCCTCTGGTTTACGCACTTTTGAAGGCGTTGCAAAACCTTGACAACCATATAGCCAACCATCAGGTCCCCAATGCAAACTGTTCAGAGTTTCATGGCGGTCACGAATACCCCAACCTGTTAGGCGTACTTCAATATCGTTCATATCCGCAATATCATCATGGTTTTTATCGGGTACGAACAGCAAATTAGGTGGCGCACCCAAATACAAGCCATCAAAACCCACCGCCATCGCTGCGGGAAAAGCAATGCCTTCCAAAAACACTTTTTTACTATCTACTACACCATCGTGATTGGTATCTTCGATGATTAAAATACGGCTATTTCCTGCGTTTGAAAAACCATAACCGCGCGACTCATAATCTCGATTTTCAGCAATCCACAAACGTCCTTTATCGTCCCAACAAAATGCCATCGGTTGCGTAATCATGGGTTCGGAAGCCCAAACATTGGCTTTGAAACCTTCTTTTAGCGTCATATTCGCCACTGCTTCTTCAGGTGTGAGGAATTTGGCATCTCTCCCTTCTTGTTGAGCAATGCCCCAAAGAGAATATGCCATATCCTGACCACTAAATTCACTCCATATTTTTGACAACTTTACATCATCTAAAACGCCTGTAAAGATGACTAATTGGTGCTTTATAACCTCAATTTTACCTTTTTTAATCTGCCAATCCGCCATTTTTGCCCGAGCGGGACCGATACCCAATTGGTTGTCAACCCGCCAATATTGCGGAAAATTTTTATTGTCTGGATGGTCAAAAACAGCAATATGCGCTAAGTCTGTGCGACCTTCTACTTGCATACCCACATCTACCCAGTTGGCACGTTGTCCTTCGGCTTTTTGATTTTGTTGGCGTGCCGCATTGACCACTTCCCCTTTAATCCCTTCGTGCCACGGCATTCGGACAAACAAGCCACCATAGTCAAATTTGCCGATGGTCACATCGGTTTGGGCTTCACCTGCCCATTCCAAATTGAGCAAATAGCGTCCGTCTTCCTCCCGCATTGTCCACGTTTGGGTTTCTGTTAAAACGGTATTGCCTGTTGCATCCAATAGGTCATAGACTGTTTCCCATTTAACAGCATCGCCTTTGTTTTTAATCAGTTTCACTTCAACTCGCTTCCAATAATCGCCTTCTGGATGGTGAAAATAATCCCGCCCTATTTGTGCTTGTATGTTAGCGGGTTTGTCTTGTCGATAAAACCATTTTTTAAGACTATCATCTTCTATGCCTGTACCATTTACCCTTGTAAAACCCCAATAAATACCCGTTTGATGTTTGTGATGCCCCGGGCTGTATTCTGTAAGCAAGCCTTTTCCATCGGGTGCAACAATGGGATGCAGATATGGGCGAAAATTAGGTTTGGCAACTTGGGTTAAAATAGCGGTCGTACCACTCGCCCTAAATACAGAGATAGTGCCTTCTTGCTCGTTTTGGACGAGGCGCAATTCAACTGTTTTAGGCAATGGGTTATCTGGATTTGCCTGTTGCGGTTGTAAACCAAGCCAAGCGAGACTTAGAGAAAGGAGTATAGGAAGGAGGAAGTAGGTTCTCATTTTATTGTTTTTTATTTTTTAACCATCATAATCGGCAACCGAACCTGTGAAGGATATTGCTCCGAATGATGCACCTTATTATGTGCCATAACACCCACCGATTCATCATAATTATTGCCACCTGTATTCAAATTTCTCGCAAAACGCGGGAAATTACTGCTTGAAATTTCTACACGAATGGAGTGACCTTTTTCAAAATAATTACTGGTTGCCATTTGGCTCAATTCCAATTTATAGACTTTATCTTTTTCCATAAAAACCATTTTATCGTAGCCTTCCCGATAGCGTACTCTTTGAATAGTTTCATCTAAATTATAGGCTCTGCCATCGGGATAGACATCTATCAATTTTATAGTAAAATCTGTGTCTTTAGCATCGGAAGAAATATATAATGTAGATTCAATAAAGCCTGTCATTTCAACCCCTTCTTTTAAAGGTTCGGTGGTATAAACCAATATATCATGGCGGGTTTCCATTGCTTGTTGGTCATAAGCACCACCTTTTACAGCATTGCCAGTGCAACAGACATTACCGCCATAAGAAGGCACAGGGTTGAGCGGATTGTAAGTAAAGGCATCAGCTTGGTCTGTTGTGTTAGGTTTTGATGGGGTGAGTTTGCCATCGCCATACAAGCTATTGGCTTTGCCCGCACTTTGTAAGTAATAAGTCGTCATTTGAGCATTTTCAGGTGGGAAGGTATTAGCAGATTGCCATTTGTTGATACCCATTGTATAATATTGTACCCGCGGTGTTTTGGTTTGAAAATCTGTTTTTTCACCTTTTAACCAATGGTCAAACCATTTATAAATTTGTTCATCATAATTCAATCGGGCATCGCCCACGCTGCGCTCTCCAACGATGGTGTTTTCTGTGGCTCTTGTATAACTGCAATGCAAGACGGGGGCAATCACAAGATATTGATTATCTCTTACTTCTTGGTTTTTACCGGCTTTTCGAGCATGGTTAAACAAAGCAATATTGGGTGCCGTGGAAACATCGTAC
>JAYVKQ010000687.1:0-5076 GCA_043768285.1 Saprospiraceae bacterium
TGGTATTTTAAATTTTAATAATAACGTCATTACGGTTCAGAATTTCAACGTAAAAGGTGCAGAAAGTAATGTCACTTTTACAGGTACATTTGGCAATTGGCTACCCGTTTTATTGTCCGATTCTACAAGCAATGCGGAGTTGAATATCAATGCCCGCTTAGATGCCGAGCGTTTGAATATTGGGCGTTTGATGGCGATAAACAAGCCAAAACCCAAGCAAAATATACCGAAATCCTACTATTATGCTGCCAAAGGTTTGCCTATGCCGCAATACCGCAAGCGTTTTCCGTTATTGAATAAAATGCAGGGGCATTTTGAAATGCACGTCAAAGAATATACTTACGACAAGATATACGGACGCAATTTCAAAGGCAATTTTGATATGATTGGCAACGATTTATTGCTAAAAGGCACAACCGCAGCGATGGGTGGCAGTTGGTTGATAGATGGTAAAATAGAACTTGGCTATCGTCCGCATTTGGTAACAAAATTGACGACTGACCATATTGATATATCAGAATTTTTCAGACAATCCAATGAGTTTTACCAAAAAAACCTAACAAGTCAGAATGTTACAGGGCGTTTGACTTCCAAAATGGTGGTGCATGGTTACTGGGACGATAATCTGAATTTTGAAAAAGATAAATTGCATATTTTGGCAGATATAAATGTGGCAAATGGTGCTTTGACTAACGTGGATATGTTGAATGATTTTGCGACCTATATTAAGGTGCAGGATTTGCGGCAAATAAAATTTACGACACTCCAAAACTATTTTGAGGTTTATAAACAGACGTTGTATATACCCAATATGTTTATCCAAAACAATGCTTTGAACCTTCAAATATCGGGAAAACATTCGTTTAGCCAAGAGATTGACTACAATTTGGTGGTCAATGCGGGGCAGGTTTTGATGAGCCGTTTCAAAAAATTTAATCCGCGCCTTGAGCCACAAGCCGACCAACGCAATGGCTTATTCAACCTCTATTACAATATTTCGGGCAACGTAGATAATTTTAAATACAGCAGCGATAAAGAGAATATCAGAGCCATTATCGCCGAATCTGACCGCTATCGCAACGAAATCAGAATGCAATTAGCAAAATATTTCGGCTTATCCATTCAAAATATGCCGAATATGGATATGCCTACTGCCACTACGCCCAAGCCCGTACCCCCACAGTATTTGCCCAATCCAAAGCCACCTGTGCCTGTTAGAAATAATGGTAAGAAGGATAAGGATGAAGTGGAGTATTTGCCAGGTTTTTGACAACATAAAAAAACTAAATAGGACACCTGTCCCCATCTTTTCGCATTTTTTGCGTACCGAATCATTTTATTGTTTCATCCCACCTTAAATTTATAGCAGCTGACTATTAGGAACACTACTTTTGGCGATATCCTTCACCAATCAGCTTTGGGACAAGGAGGTTTATACCAAAAGTTGAATTACCTCCGATGTGGTTAATCTGCGATAAGTATTTTGTTTTATTAAATAAGAAAAATAAAATTCTAAAAAATACCATCGTATATAGTGTGTTTTATTAAAAAATGCGTATAATTTTGTCTCAAATTTTATAATACATCCTTTAACCAAATACCGAAAAGCATACTATGTCTTGGCATGAGATACCCTTTGTTCGCTTGTTCTTGCCGTTTGTGGTGGGTATAGTCGTGTCTGAGTTTTCCCCTTACTTGCCATATAGCTATGCGTTATTTGCATTGATTGTCACCTTTTTAATCGTTTTTGTTTTGAATATGCTGAAAGCCTCGTTTCGCTTTCGGTGGCTATTTGGCATACCCCTCAGTATTTTTCTGTTTTTAGGTGGCTATATTTTGACTTGGCTCACAAATGAACTGAACCACGCTACACATTTTAAGTATTTTATTGAAGACAATACCGAAACAATACTTACTGGTATCATAACCGAAAAATCGGAACGCGCCAATCACCACCGTTTGGTTGTTGCCGTGCAGCATATTGTTTCTGAAAAAAATACGCTAACGCCCGCTTCGGGTAACGCCTTGATATATCTCAAAAAAGACAGTGTACAAGCACCCCCTCAGTATGGCGACCTCGTTTTGACGCATATCACATTGCGTGAGATGGAGCCGCCTAAAAACCCACACGCTTTTGATTTTAAGCACTATTGGCATTTGCAAAACATTCATTATCAAGGATTTACTGACATTGATAATATAGTTGTCAAAGCACACGAAGCTGGTAACCCCATTATGGCGTTGGCATTGCGTTGTCAAAACCATTTTGTGCAACTTCTAAAAAACGCTTTTGGCGCGGGTGATGAGTTTGCGGTTGGGTCAGCCTTGCTATTGGGTAATAAGGAAGCCATATCAGAAGACATCAAAAGTGCCTACATCGAAACGGGCGCAATGCACATATTAGCAATATCTGGAATGCACATCTTATTGATATTCCAAATGGTAGAAAAAATATTAAACCTCTATAAATCGGGCAATCGGCAATGGCGGTGGCTCAAGACAGGGATTTTGATAGTTGTCACAATGCTTTTTTCTCTACTCGTAGGCTTAGGTGCAAGTGTGTTACGGGCAGCAGTGATGGCGTGTTTTATGTCTATATCAAAAGCCATGTGGCGACAGGTGAATGTTTTGAACGTATTGGCAGCCTCCGCAATGGTTTTATTGCTGTATAACCCGATGTGGCTTTTTGATATAGGTTTTCAGCTGTCATATATAGCGGTAGTTGGAATTGTTTATTTTACGCCTTTTTTTCAAAAACTATTAGTCTTTGATTTTATACTATATAATAAGGTGTGGGCAAACATCAGCGTGGGCTTGGCGGCGCAATTATCCGTAACGCCGCTCGCCTTATATTATTTTCATCAATTTCCCGTTTGGTTTTGGCTGACCGGCTTATTGGTCGGAGTTGTGGCAGATGGTGCCTTGATAGTGGGTATTGTTTATTTTATCGTGAGTTCTATTCCCATACTTAGTAGTATTGTTAGCAAAATATTATTTGGATTACTGTGGGTTATGAACAAGTTGGTCTTCATTGTGGATAAACTGCCCATCCATTTGATTGACGGTTTTTGGCTACCACTATGGTTGGTGGGGTGTCTGTACGGTGCTTTGTTCTTTTTAGCCAAAGGTATAGTTGTGCGAAAACTAAGACCCGTCAATATGGCGTTTGGAAGCCTCATATTTACAATTGTAGTACATGGATTTAGTGACATAACTAAAAAGCCGACAAAGCAGATTATAGCCTACCATATTACTCAAAACACCCTTATAGATGTGTTACATGGAGATAGTTGCCACACTTTTTTAAAAAAATTTTCAAAAAATATTTTGCTCGAAAACAAAATAAAGTTTGCTGCTGATAACCATCGCAAAGCATTGAAAATTAAAGGTTTGAATACATTTGACATTAACAAATATTATAAAAATAATTATCTATCATACCAACATAACGTTATGTGCTATGAGGGGTATATCGTCTTAGTACTTGACAAATTGCCCACAAATGTGGTAAATTTGCAAGTAAACACGGTTATACTTAGTGGTAATCCAAGATTTGACATAGAACAGCTTAGGCGATTATTGACCTTTGATATGCTCGTTATTGATGGCTCTAACAGCCGAAAACGGGTGAAACAATGGGTGGCAGAATGTCAAAAACGGGATATAAAATATCACGACATCGCAGCACAAGGGGCATGGGTACAAAATTTTTAAGCCAAATAAAATTTTGTTCTTCCAAGCGACAGCGATATGTAAACATCCGTAGTCATGAGAAAATTTTTAACTGAATATTTCTATCATACTCGTGGAGAGCGCAACGGTGCAATCGTTTTAGTGACAATGGCTTTTACACTTTTAATGGGATTAAGGGTATTACCTAAGTCGCTAAAAACGGAAGAAAAGTATGACCACACGTTTTTTGAAAAAGAAATTATAGCCTTTCAAGCGGCGATGCCTTTAGAAACAGTCGAAAATACTGAGGGGGTATCAACAAGCCGACCAAATGTTTCAGCACTATTCTCATTCGATCCAAATACCGCAACTGTTGATGAATTCATGCAGTTAGGTCTATCACCAAAGGTGGCAACGACCATTCAGCATTATCGTGAAAAAGGCGGGCGGTTTTTTAAGAAAGAAGATTTGACAAAAATATATGGATTGAAGCCAGACATCTATAATCGCATCGAGCAGTTCATTGAAATAAAAAACGATAGAATGCGTTTTGAGAAGGGTTTTGAAAAAGATTATTCAAAGCCTTTTGAGGGTGCGCAAAATGTCGTTATTCATGATATAAAAGTTTTTCCATTTGACCCTAATACTGCGTCAGAAAACGAGCTATTGATGCTCGGCATTGATGAAAAAGTGGTTAAAAATCTGTTAAAATTCAGAGAAAAAAATGGAAAATTTTATAAAAATGAAGATTTAAAAAAAATATACGGTTTTTCGGAAATTGATTATATGCGGTTGGAAAAATATATGCAACTGCCTAATAATCAACGTTTTGATAAAAACAGTAAACCCATAGATTTAAAGCATATAGAAGGCGCAAAATCACTGCAACCCATTGATGTCAATACAGCAAATTTTGACCAATGGTTGGAAATTCGAGGAATTGGTCGTACCTTTGCAGCCCGAATTGTAGAACACCGCGAAAAGTTGGGTGGTTATACATCTCTTGAACAACTGAAAGAAATCCATGGATTGCCTGATTCAACGTATCAAAGCATCGTACCGCAACTAAAACTGACCACGGCGGTATATCGAAAAATTTCCATTAATAATACTACGCAAAACTACCAACACCCATATTTGTCCCAAAGACAAGTAGTGGCAATGTCACGGTATCGCATCAACCATGGGTATTTTAAAAGTATAGAGGATTTGAAAAAAGTAGGTGTTTTCACCGACGATAACTTAAATAAATTAAAACCATACATAGATTTCAACTTTTAGTTGATAGAGTATAGATTATAGTTGATCAGCAATTCCTTATTTGGAAAAAAAAGGGTAAAAATATACCTTTGTCAAATGAGACAAAGTAAAACTGAAAAAGAACGCAATCAAATAAGTATGGAC
>JAYVKQ010000688.1:0-12584 GCA_043768285.1 Saprospiraceae bacterium
CTACACACAGCAACGACCACCGAGCATCAAAGCGTGGGCAGAAGATGACCAACCACGCGAAAAAATGATTGCCAAAGGTAAAGCGGCACTATCCGATGCCGAATTGATAGCCATAATGATTGGTTCGGGTACGGTGGGCGAAAACGCCATTGAGCTATCGAAACGGATGTTGCAATCAGTCAATAACGATTTGTCGGAGTTAGGGCGCAGTAGCATTAAAGATTTGATAAAATTTAAAGGTATCGGCGAAGCGAAAGCCATTACTGTGGTGGCAGCGTTAGAATTAGGTCGGCGAAGGCAATTCAGCGATATGTTAGAGCGCAATATTGTATCTTGCAGTCGGGATATTTACGATGCGATGTTGCCCTTGTTGGTAGATTTGAAACACGAGGAGTTTTGGATATTATTAATGAACCAAGCCAACCATATTGTTGGTAAAACACTTATCAGCAAAGGAGGCGTGTCGGGAACAGTAGTAGATAGCAAAATGGTATTCAAACCAGCTTTAGATGCGTTGGCTTCGGGTATCATTCTGGTGCATAATCATCCATCAGGCAACCTCAAGCCAAGCCATCAGGATATAGAATTGACCCGAAAATTGGCACAAGCAGGGCGATTATTGGATATTACCGTCCACGACCATGTCATTATAACCAACGGCAATTTTTATAGCTTTTCGGATATGGGGATGATATAGTTGTATTAAACGTTTTTCAATATTACACAGAGTTAAAATAGAGAAGACATAGAGTTTCACAGAGGGAAGTCTAAACTTTAATATATATCTGTAAAACTCTGTGTCTTCTCTGTCTTAACTCGATGTAATATTATATTTTTTTTCATTTATATGCTTAATAAATCTACAAAAATACTGAGGGGGTGCATCATTGGTTTCGTGTTTTGCGCACAAATGCTATCCGCCCAAGACGCGCACCTCTCCGCTTTTGCGTATTTGGATTCCAATACTTTCGTAATTGGGGATAAAATAATGCTGCACATTGGCGTAGATTTTAAACAAACTGATAAATTGATAAACGCCACGCCCGAATTACCGTTGGATACCGCCACAATGGAACTTATAGACAAAGGCAATTGGGAAAGCTTTGGACGCGGCAGAGATTGGGGCGCACACCGCAATATTGCGTTTATGGTCTGGGATACGGGGTTATATCAAATACCAAGCATTAGTTTTGCTATTCAACAACCTAATAATTATACAACAACCTTTACGACCAAACCCATATTGTTTACGGTCATCAATCCAAAAGGTGTAGATGCTATGTCCGCACCCATAACTATCAAAGGTATTGTACACGAAAATAGTACATTTTCAGATTACTGGTTGTATATTTTAGCTTTGATATTATTTCCCTTCTTAGCCTATTTTATATGGAAAATTTATGCTAAAAAGAAAGAAAAACCTACCCCAGTTATCTCCACTCCAAAAGTGTATGAAAGCCCGCAAGTGAAAGCACAAAAACTTTTGAAAGAGCTGAAAATTAAACAGTTATGCGAAAAAGGACACATTAAAGAATATTATTCAGAATTGAGTCATATACTGAGGGGGTACTATGAGGAAGCTCTCAATATACCCGCTTTAGAAAGTACAACCGATGAATTATTGTACGATTTGAACCAACACTATAAGATAAAAACCTTTGATAGTAAAGATTATGTTTTAACAAAAACGCAGCGTTTGTTGCATATGGCAGATTTGGTAAAATTTGCCAAAGCCGAACCCACAACCTCCGAACACGACACTTATTGGATTGACGCTTTTGACATAACAGAAAAAAATGTTTAGTAATATTGAATTTGCCCACCCGTTTTTTTTGATTTTGCTCTTATTTATCCCCGTCTTGGCATATTGGTATGTTAAAAATAGGAATAAATACGTTGCCGCACTCAAAATATCTACACTCAAAGGTGTTAAAACTATTGAGAGTATGCGTGTGCTTATGCTCAAATGGCTGCCAATACTGAGGGGGGTAGCTTTGGGGTGTCTTATAGTGGCATTAGCGCGACCGCAACACATTCAAAAGGAAAATATTATAGAAGGCGAAGGTGTAGACATCGTTTTGAGTTTGGATATATCTACGAGTATGCTCGCCCAAGATTTTGACCCCAACCGCTTAGAAGCAGCGAAACAAGTAGCGCAAGATTTTGTGGATAAACGCCCCTATGACCGCATTGGTTTAGTCATATTTAGTGGCGAAGCCTTCACTCAATGCCCCCTTACGACTGACCATACGCTATTAAAAGATTTTATCAGTAAAATACAAAATGGCATTATCAAAAGCGGAACAGCAATCGGGGCAGGTTTGGCGGCGGCTGTCAATCGCTTGTATCAAAGCCCTTCAAAGTCGAGGGTTGTTGTCTTAATGACAGATGGTAAAAACGAAGGCGATAGTGCTTTTTCAATTGAAGATGGCATCTCGATGGCGCAAAATTTTGGGATAAAAGTCTATACCATCGGCATAGGTACAATTGGCGAAGCCTTAGTACCCGTAGGCATTAGACCCGACGGACAATACGTTTTTGGTTACGGAGCCGTTGACATTGACGAAGCTACTTTGCAAAATATAGCACAAAATACAGGGGGCAAATACTACCGCGCAACGGGCAATAAAGAATTAGCACAGATATACGCGGAAATAGACCGCTTAGAAAAATCAAAAATAGAAGTGACAAGTATCAAAAAGCGCAGTGAAGCCTTTGTTGTATGGCTGTGTATAGGTTTAATATTGATTGTAATAGAGTTCGTAGTACGACAAACTGTACTTAGAACAAATCCATAGTGTTTTCACCATCTTTAAACGACTTACAATTTGGATAATTTCTCCATATCTGCCTTTCTGTATGGCATTCCCATTGGTTTTATATTCAGTTTTGGCTTAGGACCTGTTTTTTTTACCCTTATCCAAAGTAGTGTTACATATGGGTTTAGAAAAGCTTTATATATCATTATTGGTGTCGTCAATGCTGATTTAATCATGCTCGCAGTGGCGTATTCAGGCATTGCTTTATTATTGCCCAAGGATATAGATGTAAGTTTTTGGGTAGAGTTGATTGGTGGTATTTTACTTTTAGCATTAGGCATAGGCACGCTACTCAAAAAAAGTAATACAGAAGTGAAGCCCATTGGCGCAGCCCGTTTGATAATTCAAAATATATTAAAAGGCTTTTTTCTTAATATCCTAAATCCAGGCAATTTTATGGAGTGGGTCGCTATGGCGGGTATATTAAAGACAAAATATCATTATACGCCTGCTGAGAATGTGAGTTTTTTCACTGGTGCAATAATAATGGTGATTATAACAGAGTTTTTTATAGCTTATTTTGCAGATAAATTGAGGTATATAATGACCGAAAAAATTATTCGCTACATCACCATATTTACAGGCTTAATTTTATTATGTTTTGGTATTTGGCTTTTAAGCGAAGCCCTCATAAAGAAATAAGTCACGCCAAACTTAATTGACGTGACTTACTATATTCAACAGATAGATTTAATCAATGATTAATAACCTGCATTTTTGTTGCCTTTATAAGACTTCATTTTCAAACCAGCTGGTGCGCCTTGTTCAGTCTCACCAGTAGCTACTTTGAATTCAACACGGCGGTTCATGAAGTTGTTACCTTTTGTAGGAACAAGCGTTGTACTTTCACCACCATAATTAAGAATTAAACGGCTACGGTCAACACCGAAACGACTTACCAGAGTGTTGATAGCGTTCAATGCACGACGATAAGACAAGCCTTGGTTGTAATTGTCTGAAGACAATTTATCTGTATGACCAGAAACAACGATGCTTACGCCTGGATTGCTTTTCAATACAGAAGCAACAGCTGCCAAATTGCCATACTCAGATGTTTTAACCACGTCTTTGTCTAAATCGAAGTGAATCATAGGTAAGAACCAATCAGCCATACCACCACCTTTAGATTGTGTGCCTAATGCAGCAACAGAAGCCTCTAATTTAGCGATGCGTGCATTGACGATACGGTCAACATCAGCCTCAGTAACATAATTAGGCTTAGGTACTTTAGCGATACCTTGAGCGTCAACAGGGAAACCAACTGGAGAGAATGGCTCCTTGTCTTTATAGTCAGGATACGTATCAGCATCACTGTCAAGAGCAACACCGCGTGTATCTACACGCGCACCAGCAGGTGTGTCTTTCTCTTGGTCAGTAGCGTCGATAACACCATCGCCATCAGTGTCAGTTGGGTCATATACTGGACGTTTTTTCAACTCAGCAATATCAGAGTTTACTTGTTCAGCGACATTACCCCACCAAAGTGGTGCTACTTTTTTGCCATCCTTACCGCCACCCAAATTAAAACCTAAGCGAAGGTTAGTGTAGAGAGGAATATCTCTTTCCTCACGCACTACGGCATCTAAATAGTCTTTACGAGCACCAGTAGGCATCATCATCATTTGCTCCAAACCGAAGCTCACTTTGTCGTTGATGCGGAAGCTAATACCAACACCAACACGAGCAGCTACAAAATTACTCGAGAAATTAGCATTCGGCTTTGCATCAGCAATTTTAGTACCCCCTTTCATTGTTAAGGATGTTTTTTCAGTACCGCCTAACAGACCCATAAAAGCGTAAGGGCTTATGGTTCTTTTGCCAGCATCGAAACGACCATTGGCAATAGCGATAACTAAATCACCAGAAACACCGAGGATACGACCATTGAATTTCTCAATGACGTTGTTACTACCCACGGGGAAGTTGTTGTAAGAGGCTGTACTTTTACCACTCGCATTGTATATGCCTGCCTCACCACGGATTGAGAACATATAATCAAGTGCCTTGCGTAAATAAATACCGCCGCCGAAACCAGGAGAAAAGTTGTTGCTTGCATCAGCAAGTGTATTCAACAAGCCAGCGTGAACACCGAATTCTAATTGGTCACTGGGCACAACCTTGTATTTACCAGTCTCGGACTTTTGAGCGAACAAGCCGAAAGCCGCGCTCATAAATAAGGCTAAAAATAATTTCCTTGTCATAGGGTTGAAACTTTGATAATTTAATAATTTTTAAAAAATTAAGTATTCAGAAAAATGAAATATATAAATATAGCTTACTAATTTACAAAAATATTGTGTTTTTAGTTATGTCACAAATTTTTTTTAAGTTTTTTTTAATTTACCGTACAATTTACGCTGTAATGTAGATAAAGTTTTGAAACTACGCCAATTTTTTTTAAGTTTTTTACAAGTAAAGTCAATTACTTATATTATATTTTTGTAAAATCTGTGAATATGGGGAGGATTTGGATATTATTAAAATTTGTTTTTCGTTTATATATAAAAAGTAAAAAAGGCAAGTCACAGTAATGACAACTTTACAATAGACGCTTTTGCATTTTTTTGGTCACTTTTTATCTATAATTAAATTTGTAATATTTAATTTGCCCAACTATAAATTTACATCTTAATATTTATTATTCCTCTTATGGAACTTTTTATTGCTAATAATAGTTACATTTGCACGCGTTTTTATTTTTTAAATGCAAAGTTCTTTTACAAATTGGGGCTGACTGGAATCGACGGGAGAGTGTAACTACTTAGTAAGCATGCCGTGTAATGGGCTTACATCACGTTAAAAATGTAGCTTAACCATTAGTTGGCAACTATCAATATGCCATGGCTGCCTAATTCTAGGAATTAGAAGCCTTTGCACGAAGCACACGCTCCTTCGGGAGTTCGGTTCTCTGCCTGTTAGAATCTGTGCCGTGTATCATCCTTTCAGGCTAGTTGATAAAATGCTCTGGTTATCAATGAACTCCAAGGAGATAAGGCAATAGTTCGGGTAATGTTGTTTAACCTTCCTATTCGCACGAAAATCTTGATAAACAACTAAGCATGTAGAAAGCTCTGTGGTGCTTTGTCCGGACGGGAGTTCGATGCTCCCCAGCTCCACTTTAATTCAGTAATTGGGTGATTGGGTGATTAGTAAAAATCACTCAATCGCGCAATTACTTTGTTTTAACCGTCTTATAAAAGAACATATTTCGGATATTCTCCGACACACCCAATTGATTTTCCAACAACCATTTTGAACTAAAAAACACCAACCCTTTCACGTCTTTTTTAGACCGTGCGTAATCCAACTGCCTTGGTATCTCATAAGGGTCGCGCCATTCAGGATATTTTTCTTGATTGTTCACTTTGTATATGGCATGCGATATATATACTGTTGCACCATTACTATTATTAAGCCACCAATCCACAGCCGTAGAATAATCTACCAACGGATGCCCCATATGAAAATACACCTCGGGAGCTACATAATCCAAGTATCCTTTTTGAAGCCAACTCAATACATCGGCGTACAAATCGCCATAGCACGTTTGAAAAGCTTTTGTTGCTGACCCCTCAGTATCTTGCTCTTTGATGGGCCTATTTGCTTTATTCTTCCATACAGCAAACGGACTTACGCCCAATTGAACGTGTGGCTTATACTTTTTTATTACACGCCGTACATTGTATATCATAGAGTCTGTATTTGCTCTACGCCAATCTTCAATTGTATTAAACTTTTCGCCATATCGCAAATACGTATCAAAATCTTTTAAATTTTCATCGGCAATCCGATATGGGTAAAAATAATCATCAAAATGCACAGCGTCTATGTCATACTTTTTAACCACTTCTTCTACTACATGTGCAACATGTTGCCACACTTCTGGAATACCTGGGTTTAAATGATGTTCTTTTCCATATTTTAATACCCAATCTCTATGCGTCTTAAAAATATGATTGGGCGCAATATTTAAGGTATCATTATCTACAAAAACCCGATAAGGATTGACCCACGCATGAAATTCTATACCTTCTTTATGGCTTGTCTCAATCATAAACTTCAGCAAGTCAAAATTCTGTTCCAACGGCTTCCCCGATTTGCCCGTCAGCCATTTTGTGTAAGGCACGAGTTTAGATGGATAAATAGCGTCTGCAGTGGGGCGTATCTGAACTATAACCGCATTTAAGTTTAAAGACTTATAAAATTGCAATAAACGCATCCATTCTGCCTTCAATACTGAGGGGGTCGTTGTTGCTTGTGCAGGATAATCTACCCGATGCACTGTGGATACCCAAACACCACGTAGTTCAGAATTAGGTGATTGCCTTTTGGAAGTGACATCAAAATCTGATTTGACACTATTGATGTTGCCAGAGTTAATGTCATTGATTTCTGAGTTATTACCACCAGTTAAATCATGTGAAATTTCCCTTACAGGTTTCTTCGATACATTTTGCGCCAGAGTAACTTGGCTATAAAGTGCAAGAATAAAGAGTAGTGTGTAGAAAATCTTCATATTAAGAATTAATAATGCTGCTTTAAATCTTTACCTCAAGCATAGTTCTGACGCAAAGATATTACTAAATAACACGTTTGTGTCATCTTTAACATCTTATTTAGTTTTTTTTAAAAAATTGTAAATTCGCAAACAGATTATGCTTCTAAATAATTGATAATCAAGGCAGATTCTCTTTACCTACAAAATTTTGTCCAAAAAATGGTGGCTTCGCTTTTGAATATTATTGGTTTTGAGGAACGATGTGAGAAATAAATTATAATTTCTGTACTGAAATATTTTACTTTGCTCAAAAATAGCCATCCATGACTTTGAAGAAAAAAGCCACTCAAATAGCGGACATACTTGAAAAACTATATCCCGAAACGCCCATTCCATTAGACCATAAAGACCCTTATACCCTATTGGTATCTGTTTTACTATCCGCACAATGCACTGATGTGCGCGTCAACCAAGTGACACCAGCCCTATTCAAACAAGCGGATAATCCTTTTGAGATGGCAAAAGTCAGCGTAGATACCATTCGAGAGATCATCAAACCGTGTGGTTTATCGCCTCGAAAATCGCAAGCAATATATGATTTGTCGCATATTTTGATTGATAGATATAAAGGCGAAGTGCCACAATCTTTTGAAGCATTGGAGGAACTGCCAGGCGTGGGTCATAAAACGGCTTCGGTTGTGATGTCGCAAGCCTTTGGCGTACCCGCATTTCCTGTGGATACACACATATTCCGTTTGGCTACCCGTTGGGGCTTGAGTGATGGCAAAAATGTGGTCAAAACGGAGAAGGATTTGAAAGCCGTTTTTCCAAAAAACAAATGGAACAAACTACATTTGCAGATAATATTTTATGGGCGAGAATATTGCCCCGCCCGAGGGCACAAGATTGAAGATTGTCCGATATGCCGTCAATTTGGTAATCAAAAAGATAATCATTAGTGCAAATACTGAGGGTTATGAAAGTGGTTTAGTAAACCTTCGCTGGCTACAATAATTTCTATCTATTTCAATATTGAATATATCTATTGTTAATTATGTGTGAAAAAGGAACTAAATTTGCGCCTTGATGTTATTAAGGCATTATTACGCTTATTATAAAAATTTTAAATTAATTGAACAATGGCATTTGAATTCACGGACGCGAACTTTGCTGATGCAGCAGAAAAAAATAAAGGTATAACTGTTATTGACTTTTGGGCAGAATGGTGTGGTCCATGCCGTATGGTTGGTCCAATAGTCGAAGAATTGGCGCACGAATACGAAGGTAAAGCGTTGATAGGCAAGTTAGATGTTGACAGTAATCCCGAAATTTCGCAAAAATTTGGGGTTCGGTCAATTCCAACCATTCTTATTTTGAAAGATGGTGAAATTGTGGATAGACAAGTAGGCGCAACCTCTAAGCGCGTTTTACAGACAAAAATTGAAGCGGCTATGGGTGTAGCTGTATAAGCATAAAACCCACTCTCTACTCATTAATGTTTCGCACATAGACCCATAAGGCAATATGCCTTATGGGTCTTCCCTGTTTATTTAGATCTTTTTAAAAGAAATGAAAAAAAACGAAAAAAATATCCATCTAAAAAAAACGTTTATAGTTAATATAAAACCAGCAGATAAATCATATTATCAATTTACTGTTTCATAAAATTATAATTAATAATATTTTATACATTATATTATTTTATATTTTAAATACATTGATTTGGCTTTAAAATTGTTATTTTTAGTATATCTAAAAATAACGTTTGACCTTTTTGAAAAACACCCTTACTTTTGGGGCAATTTCCAAAAAACATGGACAAAAATCAATACTGACACTTTGACTTTCAAGTATTTGAACAAGAAAGGATAATGAATTCACCGTATTTACTGAACTTAAAACGTAAAAGTTAAATGAAGACTAAGTTAGTTCTCTGGGGTAACAACGCAAGCGACGAACGTGTATTAATAGCCATGCAATTGCGGGCTGACGACAACAAAGTGGATATATGGACTTTTCCAGAAACCATTGCTTCTCCTGAATTTGCCCAAAAAATGCTCAATGAATGGCGCAACGATGCCATCGAAGTTGCATTTCCTGATGGGGCTGCGCACGTAGAGCGCGAATTGACCGTGGCAGAAAGCCTTTTGCCCGACGACCTAAAAGTTGAAAGAACCGATATTGTGCAACGCGCACAAACTGAATGGCATTTCATCGTGCTTTCGACCAAATTACATGAAAACTATAAATCCGAATTGGCTGATTTGCAAGATAAAGTCGGTCAATTGACAGAATATAGCGGCGAAGTGTGGGAATCACTTAAAGGTTTCTGGAATAAAGTACAGGAGCAAGTGCGCGACCGTAACCTTTTCCGCGAACACGCAGATGTATTGCGCGACAATACTAATGTGCTGTTTGAAGAGTTGAAACAAAAGCGTTCTACTTTGACCAACGAGTTTGAAAGCAATTCAAAATCTTTATTCGAGCGTTTTAACAGTGCCCTTGATGAGATTGAGAAAAAAGTGGAGCAAGGTATCCAACGTTTTCCTGATATTTTTGAAGATTTGAAGAAAACTCAATCAAACTTCAGAGACCAAAAATTGATGCGCGACCACTCTAACGAGATTTGGCAACGCATTGACAATATGTTTAAGGTCGTAAAAGAGAAAAAATTTGGCAACAATGCCATCAACGATACATCTGCAACGGAAAGATTGACCCGTCGCTACGAGGGTTTGATTGGTGCGATTGACAAAATGCAAGACAGCATTGACCGCGATAAGGAAGAATTGAATTTCCAAACCAAGCGCGTGGCGGCTACACAAGGGCAATTGGAGGCGCAAATCCGCCAAGCCAAAATCAACATGATACAAGAGCGCATCAAATCGAAAGAAGAAAAGCTCAATGAAATGTTGACAACTAAAGATGACGTGGAAACCAAAATGACCAACGTCAAGGAAAAAGAAGCGAAAAAAGAAGCGGCAGCCGAAGTAGCAGAAACTAAAGTGGCGGCAGTAGCTCCCATAGTAACAGTTGCACCTGCGGTTGAAGTTGTTGAGGTAAAAGAGGAAGCAATAGCGGTTCCTGTTGTTGAAGCTCCGAAGGCAGAAGCCCCTAAAGTAGAAGTTGCTGTGCCAAGCGTTGATACAGAATTGGCTTATGTGGCTGCGGATGTTGATGCTGCATTAGAAGCAGTTGATAAAGTATAATATGGCACAACAATAAAGGTTTTAACTTAAAAAATGCCCCTTCAGTGCCGAAATACTGAGGGGGTATTTTTTTTTACCTGTGGCACGGCTGAACTAACGTGCTAATTATCAATTGCAACATGTAGCCGTGCCACAGTTTTTATATGCTTAATCCTTCATTTCTACCTTACTTTTTTCTTGAGTTATTCTATCCAATAATTTTGTGAGATTTGTTTGTGTCAATTCCTCTTTTGTATTATTTACTTTGAAAAATTGAACAATTTTATTCCGGTGCTCGGGAAAGGCATTGACAAATTCTTTTTCTGTCAGACAAATTTCTTTCAACGGCGCATTATCATTTTCTGTAATATAATAACGATAATCATTTTTAATGGCTAAATCAGCCGCTTCTTTATTCACTTTATGCGGGTCGGTCACATCCACTAAAGCTTTTTTAGAATCCCGCAGCAGCTGCAGATTGGAACTATAATAGATGACTTGCAATAGCGCATTTTTACGTCCATCTGGAATATCGTGACTTACGAACACTATTTTCTTACCATTAATAAAAAGATGCAACATAATGATAGATTGTGCATCTACCAGCATTTCTTTACCATTCTGTAGCTTTACTTGAATTGAGCCGTCAAGTTGGTCAATACGGAATAGCATTTCTGAGACATAATGTCCGTTTTTTGTCCACAACTCGCCCGTTCTATAATTATCATCATAAAAAAAGCGATTGCCATTTACATTGTTGTCCCTGTATTGACTATAGTTATTGTTCCACATATAGTTAGCATTATTATAACTATTTGACGACGAATAGCCACCCATAGGGGCACTACTAACAGTCATTGTGGTGGCAGGCTGCATAACAACAGGCGGATGGTCTTGTGCGTATATATTAACACAAGCTAAAACCATTAAAATGCAAGTAATTGTAAAAATATGTTTTTTCATTGTTTAAGATTGAATACTAAAGAAAGGAAGATTAAATATCAAAAACAAATATAAATCAAGATTTTGAGAGGTTGGGTTAATTTTTTGTTAAAATACTGAGGGGGGTATCATAAATACCTTAAATAGACATTAAAACAAAAACCCAATTATCAAAATATTATAAAGGAATAACCCTATCTTTGCGCATTATTACCATTATACCTTATTGAAAGTCAAAATAGTAGCATATCAAGATGGCTGATTTCAGAACTTTGCCCAATAACCAAAATCCAAACCCCTATGCTGACCGCTATGAGCAACACCAAACGTGGGTGAAGTGGCTATGGCGCATATTTAAAGTGGGCATGGGCGTATTGGCTGTGTCCATTATCCTTTTTTCTTTTTTGACCCCGTCTTTCAAAAAATTGGAAGACCCCTCACTTAACCTTGCTTCTGAGGTTATTTGCAACAACGACTCGACGGTGTTGGGGCGTTTGTATATCCATAATCGTACGCCTGTCCGCTTCGAGGATATACCCAAACATATGGTCAAAACCCTTATTTCGACGGAAGACCTTCGCTTTTATGACCATTCGGGTATTGACTACGAGGCACTCGCAAGGGTTATTTTTAAGACCTTTTTGATGGCGCAATCAGACCAAGGGGGTGGCTCGACTATTAGTATGCAGTTGGCAAAATTGCTCTACAGTGACCGCGATTTGAAAGATAAAAATTTTATAGAAAAAGCATTTGGTTATTATTATCGCAAAGTGAGTGAAATGATAACGGCTGTGAAATTGGAACGCGCCTACACGAAGGAGGAAATCATTGCTATGTACTTGAATACTTACGATTTTAACTACAATGCGCACGGTATTCGCGCTGCTTCAGAGATATATTTTAGCAAAGCACCCGAACAGTTGACTATTGACGAAGGTGCAACATTGGTCGGTATGTTGAAAAATTCTGCATTATATAACCCCATTCGCCGCAATGAGCGCACCAAGCAACGCCGCAATAATGTTTTGGCTCGCTGTGAAGAAAATGGCGTTATCAACAAACGCCAATTGACGGAATTGAGTGCTAAACCTTTAGATATTTCAAAATTCAAAACGCGCTCACACAACGATGGTTTGG
>JAYVKQ010000689.1:0-12400 GCA_043768285.1 Saprospiraceae bacterium
GTTCCCAAAAGTGAACGAGTGCGATGTGCGTGCTGGTATTGGTTTCCAACACTTGTGTTTCCGAACCGACACCTGCGCACAATGGAGACACATTGGGATACACCCTCAGTATTTCCCACCTTTTTATTGCATTTTCTATAAATAAAACCTACTTTTGCGCCCAATTTTTAAAGTGCGGTTTTGAATGTCTTATTTCCTATTCAACGATCATGTAGATGCCGAAATCGGACATCCGAAACCCGAAATCAACAATATATATGAGTCAGCATTTAAGCGAACAGGAAATAGTTAGACGCGAGTCATTGGCGAAAATTAAGGACATGGGCATTGACCCATATCCTGCCGCCTTATTTGAAGTCACCGCCTATTCGGGCGATATTAAAGCCAACTATCAAGAGGAAGTGTTGGAAGATGGCACTAAAAACCGCTTGAATTATCAGCAGGTGGCTTTGGCAGGGCGCGTCATGGCACAGCGAGAAGCGGGTAAAGCCATGTTTATGAATCTTCAAGATGCCGAGGGGCGCATACAACTCTATATGCGTGGCGAAGAACTCAACGAAGCGGCAGGGCGCGAAGATTTTTTCCCTGTTTTGGTGAAAAAGCTATTGGATATTGGCGACTATATCGGTATCAAAGGCTTTGCATTTAGAACCAAAACGGGTGAGGTATCAGTACACGTTCAGGAGTTGATATTGTTGTCAAAATCCTTGCGCGTATTGCCAATTGTGAAAGTAGATAAGGACGGTAATACCTTCGACGATTTTACTGACCCCGAACTCCGCTATCGCCAACGCTACGTGGATTTGACGGTCAATACGCAATTTAGAGAGATATTTGTAAAGCGCACTAAGTTGATAAAAACCATGCGCAATTATCTTGATGAGTTGGGACTATTGGAGGTAGAAACGCCGATATTACAGCCCATACACGGTGGGGCGGCGGCGCGTCCGTTCAAAACGCACCACAATACTTTGGATATGCCTTTGTTTATGCGCATAGCCAACGAGTTGTATTTGAAGCGTTTGATAGTTGCGGGTTTTGATGGCGTATATGAGTTTGCCAAAATGTTCCGCAACGAGGGTATGGATAGAACGCATAACCCTGAGTTTACGGCATTGGAATTTTATGTAGCCTACAAAGACTATAACTGGATGATGACCGTAACGGAAGAAATGTTCAAGCGCATTGCTTTAGCTTTAAACGGTACGACAACGGCTACGGTAGGGGATAAGGTCTTAGAATTTGGCGGCACTTATACGCGCTTGACCATATTTGAAGGTATTGAAAAATATACGGGCATAGATATTAGCAACATGACCGAAGCCGAGATGCGCGACCTTTGCAAAAAATGGCATATCGAAACCGATAACTCGATGGGCAGGGCGAAATTGATAGACGAAATATTTAGTGAAAAAGTTGAAGGCAATCTTATTCAGCCTACGTTTATCACGGATTATCCGATAGAAATGTCGCCTTTGACAAAAAAGCACCGCAGCAAAGAGGGTTTGGTCGAGCGTTTTGAATTGTTTGTCAACGGTAAAGAAGTCGCTAATGCTTATACTGAACTCAACGACCCACTCGACCAACGCGCCCGTTTTGAAGAACAATTAGAGTTGGCAGCTCGGGGCGATGAAGAAGCGATGGCTTTGGACGAGGATTTTCTACGCGCCTTAGAATATGGTATGCCCCCAACGGCAGGTATTGGTATGGGTATTGACCGAATGACGATGCTGTTTACAAACCAAACGTCTATTCAAGAAGTGCTGTTTTTTCCGCAGATGAAGATTGAGAAGTAATAAAGTTTGTATTTATACAATCAAAAAAGGGGGTAAGTATAATGACTTATTTCTAAAAATTGCTCCCGCAGTATTTAGAAATTTTTATACATATCAACGCAAACTACGCAATTTATATAAATTTTTTCAAATAAATTTGAAAAAACAGAATGTATCATATTAACTTTGTGTCGTTTTAAAGCTAATATAATTAAACATTAGATATTTCATTGGTGTTACTAAAAGTTACTTTTTTATCAAAACGCCTTCCAAATCCAGATTGCAGCATTATAGTGTAAAGCACATCACCAATGATTAACGACACACATAGCTAAATATCAATTATCAATTAATTAAAATTATCAAACATGAGTTTATCGAGATTTAATGCTCTTGACACAATCATCAATCGTTCAGAATTTGATTTTGAATATGCAGAAGCTCCTGCGGAAAAAATCAAAGACTTTTATGGTGATAATGTGTTTAATGATGCTGCTATGAAGCAGTATATGGACGAAAAAACCTATTTGAGTGTCAAAGCAGCTATCCAAAACGGCACTAAATTGAGCCGCGAAGTGGCTGAATTGGTTGCTAAAGCGATGCAGGCATGGGCGCAAGATAAAGGTGTTACCCACTTCACGCACTGGTTTCAACCGTGGACGGGCAAAACGGCTGAAAAGCATGATTCGTTCTTCAACTTGACACCAGATGGTAAAGTTTTTGAAGAATTTGGTGCAGATGCCCTTGTTCAACAAGAGCCGGATGGTTCTTCTTTCCCTTCGGGTGGTATGCGCGCAACGTTTGAGGCGCGAGGATACACTGCTTGGGATCCATCTTCTCCTGCCTTCATTTTCGAATCTAATACAGGTAAAACGCTTTGTGTTCCAACTGCTTTCTGTACTTATACAGGCGATGCGATGGACTATAAATTGCCATTGCTTCGCGCTCAGTCGTTCTTAGATAAGTCGGCTGTGTCTGTTGCACAATATTTTGATAAAAATATTACGAAGATAACCGCAACTTTGGGTTGGGAGCAAGAGTATTTTGTGATTGACGAAGCGCTTTATAATTTGCGCCCCGACTTAATAATGACGGGTCGTACGCTCGTTGGTAAGTTACCCGCTAAAAATCAAAATTTGGAAGACCATTATTTTGGGTCAATTCCAGAGCGCATATTTGCTTACATGCGTGACCTTGAAATCGAATCGCACAAATTGGGTATTCCTGTGCGTACCCGCCACAACGAAGTAGCCCCTGCACAATATGAATTAGCCCCTGTTTTTGAAGAAATCAACGTAGCTGTTGACCACAACAACTTGTTGATGGACTTGATGGACAAAGTAGCGCGTCGTCATAAGTTGGTTGTTTTGTTGCATGAAAAACCTTTTGCAGGTGTGAATGGTAGTGGCAAGCACAACAACTGGTCAATGAGTACCAATACAGGTAAAAACTTATTGGCTCCGGGCAAAGAGCCGGGCAAAAACTTGATGTTCTTGACTTTCTTCGTAAATACTATTCGTGCGGTATATGAACATGCAGATTTTATCCGCGCTTCAATCGCAACGGCTAATAATGACCACCGTTTGGGTGCAAACGAAGCCCCTCCTGCTATCATTTCAGCATTTTTGGGTAGTACCTTGGATAAATTACTCAACGATTTGGAGAAAAAAGGTACGTCTGACGCATCAGGTGCTAAAGAGGCATTGGATATTGTTGAAAAAATTCCATTCCTTGAAAAAGACCAAACTGACCGTAACCGTACCTCACCATTTGCTTTCACAGGCAATAAGTTCGAAATTCGGGCGGTAGGTTCTTCTCAAAACTGTGGTGGTCCAATGGCAGTTATGAATACTATTGTTGCTGCCCAATTGGTAAAGTTCAAAGCAGAAGTTGATAAACTCGTTGGTGAAGGCAAACCACAAGACGAAGCCATTATGACGATTATCATCAAGTATATCAAAGAATCTAAAAAGGTTCGTTTTGAAGGCAATGGCTACAGCCAAGAGTGGAAAGAAGAAGCTGCAAAACGTGGTTTGAATAACTTTACCACAACACCAGAAGCGTTGAAAGTGTTGAGCAACCGCAAGACTGAAGTGTTCACTAAAAATGGCATTTATAGTAAAAAAGAATTGCACGCGTATCAAGAAGTTCAATTTCACAGCTATGTGACGAAATTGCAAATTGAAAGCCGTACATTGGGCGAAATGGTTGCGAATTTGATATTACCAGCAGCGATTACGTACCAAAAGAAATTGGCAGATAATATTGCTACTTTGAAATCAATCGGGTTATCAGAAGCGGAATATAGCACGCAATTAGAAGTCGTAAAAGCATTGAGTGCATCTATAAATGGTGCTGCAAACGGTGTCAAGAAAATGACAGATTTGCGCCGTGCTGCCAATAAGTTGGATAGCGTAGAAGACCAAGCAACAGCGTATTGTGCTGATGTGAAAACGCAAATGGAGGAAATCCGTACCTTCTGCGACCGTCTTGAATATTTGGTAGAGGACAGCAGCTGGCCTTTACCGAAATATCGCGAGATGTTTTACTTGCGTTAATTTTTAAGCAATTTTTGTTTACAATACTGAGGGGGTATTCCATTATTTGGAATATCCCTTTTTTTGTACAACGTTACCCCCCCCTAACTCCCAAGGGGGAACATATCCGAAAAACCCTAAAATTCATGCTTCGATTTTAGAAATCTTGCTAAGTTGTTTACCATTTGGGGTTAGGGGGTAAATGGCACAACGTTAATAATATCACAACGTATGCAGAAATTTCAGATTATTTATTTTCTAATTTGAACGAAAAGGCTACTTTTACCGTAGGTTATTGTTTTGGGTTTAATAAAGACAATAGCCAAGCCGTTTCAAAATTAATATCAATTTGAAAAAATCATTTTAAAATTCCATAAGCAACTGATAATCAATTTTTTACGTTTATTAATTGGGGAATTTTGCAAAATAAAAGATTATGTTGCAAGCATTAGATTATACACTGATAGATACAATTGAAAAGTTAGAGGACTTTTATCAAAAAAACAATCAAACTGCATGGATGGCTATTGACACCGAATTTATCGGTGAGCGTCGCTTTGAAACGCTGTTGTGTTTGATACAAGTGGCTACCGAGCATGGATTTTATTTGATTGACCCTTTGTCGTTGCCAGATTTTAGCTTATTTTTGAACATGGTTGAAGACGCGAGTATCATGAAAATTACGCACGCTGGCGAAAATGATTATCGGCTCTTGCACTACAGTTACGGAACGATACCTAAAAATGTGTTTGATACACAAATTGCCGCAGGTTTTATTGGTTTGGGGTATCCAACTTCGTATGGCAAGTTGGTTGAAAAAGAGTTGAATGTCATTTTGGATAAAGGCTATGCGGCAACAGATTGGGAAGCACGACCTTTGAAGCGCAAACAATTGGAATATGCCCTGAGCGATGTTTATCATTTGTACGAGTTGTACCGTAGTTTGCACCGCCGATTGATGCGGCGCAACCGTTTAGAATGGGTTAAATCAGAAAATGACCGTTGGGAGACCCCTCAGTATTATGAGCGTGACCCGCACCGCGAGGCTTTGATGAATACCCTCATGCACAGTGTCAAGCAACACAAACAGATTTTTTTGATTCGCCTTTATGAATGGCGACGCGCAGAAGCGCAAAGGCTTAATTATTCTAAAGAAATGGTTTTCCCTGCCAAATTTATTGCTACAATACTGAGGGGTATAGACGGCGGGAAACAAGGGCTGCTGGATAGCCGTATAATTCCCAATCATATTGTAGAATTGCATTGGCAAAATTTTCAAAATTTATATAAAAAAGAAGTTACCGCAGAGGAATTAGAAATATTAGGCAGACTACCTAAGTTGAGCAAAGAAGACCCACGTAAAGAAATTTCTATGGAACTTCTGCACGTCCTTGTCAAAGCAAAATGTATGGAAAGTGGTATTGCACCACAGTTGGTTCTAAACAAATCTGATTTGACATATGCACAACCTGGCGAAGACATGTTTGGCAGTGATGATGATATTGAAGATTGGCGCAAAGCTTTTTTGGGTGAAACTGTAATGAAATGGCTCAATGAGCGCGGCGAACTTCAAGTAGATTTTGATAATGCACAAGTGGTTATTACTTTAAAAGAATGAGTTGAAGTATTTACCCCGCTTGGCAGGACGGGTGGTTGTTTTTGATTTTCTTTTTATAAAAAATTTCCAATTTTTTATAAAAAGAAAATCAAAAACCTTCTTGTATTTTTTAAATTTTTAGAGTGCCAAAGTAGAAATAATACTTTATACTTAAATAAAACATAAATTATATCTCAAATTCAATCCGATTAAGATGTTATTGAAAAAGCATTTTTACTGCCCATTTTTCCTTGTAATTCTATTTACAATGCTTTCCACATTTGCCCAAGCGCAAGCCCCCGCGAATGACAATTGCGCTGGCGCAATTACCTTGAACGTCACGCCATTGTTGGGCGATTGTCCGACTTTCCTGTATTCAAACGTAGGTGGTACGGATGCAACAGGTGCGAACAACTCTCCTAATCCAACGTGCTTCAATGGTTTGAAAGGCTTTAAAGATGTATGGTTTAAATTCACGACACCCGCTACGGGTGCACAGAATTTTCGAGTTGAAATCACGGGCGTAAATGCAGCGGATAGTCTCAAAAACCCACAAGCTGCCTTATATATCGGTGATTGCACTGTGGGTCTTTTTGAAGAATATTGCCAAACCCAATTCGCTGGCAGAACGGGGCGCACTTTGCGTTTAGAAGCGGGTAATATGCGCGCAAATACGACCTATTATATTCAAGTCGCCAATTTCCAAAGTACGGATGCAGGTGGACGTTTCAGCATATGTGTGAAGCCCATGGAGCCGTTTTATATTCTAAAACAAGAAGCGCAAACCTCTACATCTTCGGTTGGTATTTTGTACGATACTGGTGGACCCAATGGCAACTATTCTGATAGTGAAAATGAAGCTGCGACCTCTCCGACAAATAGAGATAATAATACCTTCAATATTCGCCCAACTGGGGCGGGCTGTATCGAAATAACAATTGATAGCTTAGGTACGGAAACCAATTATGATACATTGTCTTTTTATGATGGCAGAACAGGTGAACTACTTGACCGCGTGAGTGGTACGACTACCCAACCTTTAGTTTTTCAAGTACCGACCAATTGGATTAGAGTTCAATTCCGTTCTGATCAATCAACAAATAGTCGAGGTTTCAAAATGTTTTGGAAAGCCTCCTCAATATGTAATGCGCCCAAACCAACTACGTGTACCGCATCTGAAATTATATCTACCCTACCTTTTCAGAACAGATCCAGTACGTGTAACGATAAAATCAATGATATTACGGGCAGTGCTTGCCCCAATGATGAATATTTAGAAGGAAAAGACCATGTTTTTAAATTTTCATCAAGTGGTGGTCAATGTATCAAACTGACGGTAACAAATTTTTTAAGCTCTGCAACAGTCGGTTTTTATGGTAGACCTACGGGTTTGAATATTGGCATTTTTAGAGGTTGCCCGAGCGCGGGCGGCGAATGTATCGCACAAGGTAAAATTAATGCGACCCGCGATACCGTCAATATTAGCAATGCCAATCTCGAACTCCCTGGCGATTACTATATCGTGGTGACACGCCGCGAGGCTTGCACACCATTTAATATTACGATTGAGAGTGTCCCTTGCTTAAATCGCTTGCCCAATGCGGGGTTTTGCAATAAAGCCTTATCTTTAAATGATTGTTCAACTATTACACCCTCAGATATAGCCTTAGATTTATCGAGCCAAGGCGATTCTTCATTCGTGAAAACTGACCCACCTTCTGTTAATGCGGGGTGCATTGGTGGTTTGGGCTTTATTCCGACTTTGGATACGCCGCGTTATAATTTTGTATTCCTTTATTTTAAAGCGAATGCAAGTGGCAAATTTAGTTTTAATATAGCCTCTATCGTTGATGACCCGAACTCGGATATAGATTTCAACTTTTATGGTCCCATCAATACGCAAGCGGATATATGCACTTTTGCTAAAAACAATCGCCCCGTGCGTAGTAGTTTTGGTATAGAAGGCACGTCACCAAGTAGAGCAACGGGTATGCTCGATGCTTATACAAATCGGCTTGGTCAGCGCGTCGTCGTAACGGACACCTGTGAGGTAGGAACGGGCGATGGTGTTGTCAAAACGCTCGATGTTGAAAAAGACAAATACTATTTATTATGGTTAAATGATTATGAAGGCACAGTAGGCAAAGGCGGTGTGCGCTTAAATTTTGCGGGTACTGCCAACGGCGTTTTGAATGCAGGTGACCCCCTCAGTAATTTTACAGTTGGGCGCGATACGATACTCTATCCGGGCAGAAGCACTACCTTAACTTCTACTGGTGGAATCACTTATACCTGGACACCACCAACAGGTTTGAACAATCCAGCAATCAACGCTCCAATTGCAACGCCTTCAAAGTCAACGACTTATAACGTTGTGATACAAGGCACTTGCCGTGTTGTTCCTAAATCAGTCCGCGTAGGTGTATTTGAGGTAAAAAAATTCCCTGATGCAACGGTCTGTAATGGTGAAGAAATGGTATTTGAAGCGGGTGAAAATTATGCACCCGGCACAGGTGCATCTTGGGTTTGGACATCGCCAACCAATCATTTAGATGAGTTGAGCTGCTCGAATTGTAATAGCCCTTCATTTAAAGCACGTAATAGAACAGGATCAATAGAAACGCATACTTTCATTGTTACGCTCAATACCCCTGCGGGTAGATTGGCTGATACGTTTGATATTCGTGTTACACCAGGACAAGTCGCAAACTATCAAGTCATTACTTATACAAAAACAGGGCGTGATACCAATGTCTGTATTGGCTCAACGTTCAATCTTTTACGCACAGGTTTTGATGCAACTGCTAATTACGTTTGGTCATCAGTTCCAGCATCAACTATTACAGACAAGAACCCCTCAGTATCACCGATTATTAGCACTAAATATTATGTGACCGTGACAGGTGGCGTAGGTGGTTGCCCTGCCGCTTCAACGGATAGTGTGATAGTAAATGTCTTTCAGCCGCCCGTTTTGACGACTATTGGCGATACGACACTTTGCGTCAATACGCTTTTGAAATTGGGTTCCACAGCCGTTGAAGAAAAAACGACTTATGCTTGGTCTCCTACAACAGGCTTGGATAATGCCAATAGTGCCAATCCTACTTTGACCGTTCAGCCCAGTGCAACGCCAATTAGTTATACCTTAACAGCCACTAATTTAGGCGGATGTGTTACAAGAAATACGATAAAAGTAACAGGTATCAACCTACAAATGCGCATAGATGCAAAAGATACCATCAACCATTGCAAAGGCACACCATTGACGTTGAAAACAGTGACGACTCCCGCTAATATTGCTGTAAGATGGAGCTCTGATAGAGATTTTAGTGTGAAAGATTCGGTTGTTTCTACGGCAGCAAATCCGACGCGCAACACCAATTATTATGCAACGGTATCTCAATTGGGTTGTACGCGCCGTGATACCCTACGGGTTTTAGTGGATTCGTTGCCATTCGATACCCGCATATTGCCTAAAGATACGACAGTATGTGCAGGTACGGAAGTCACTTTTTATTCCCCTACTTTCGAGCCATATCTGTTCCCAGATTTACGCTTGAAATGGACTCCCATGCAAACGCTTTTAACCAGTGATACCTTATATAACTTGGTCATTACGGCAGATACAGCCACTTTACGCTATTACCGTGAAGCCAGCAATGGCGTTTGTGTTAGAAAAGATTCGGTGAATATTATCGTTAATCCTATTCCGATGCTCACGGTTATTCCGCGAGATACAACGATTTGCAGTGCTGATGTTAAAGCAATTACACTCCGTGCAACATCTAATATTGCCAGAACAACCGATTGGAAATGGAAAGATCCAAGTGGACAAGAAATACCAAGTGGTAAAGGACAACAAAACGTCACTATTCCGTCTCCAATGAGTGGCGTATATACCGTCGAAGCCAAGGTAGGCGACTGTCCAGGTAGTGGGTCTGCAAAAATCACGATTGAAAATTCTCCGAGTATTACTTTTCCAACAAATGATATATTCTGTTTTGGTAATACATCAGGTTTGACTTTAAATTCAAGCCCGCCTCAAGGTATCTATCAATGGACTTCTACACCCGCTGGTTTTATAAGTTCGGCTTCTAATCCGTCTGTAACACCTTCAGCAACAACGACTTATAACGTAACAGTTACAAGCCCCAATGGATGCCGTAGGACATTGAGTAAGGAAATTAGAGTGGCTATTGGCACTTTGACAACTTCGCCAGATACCACAGCCTGCACAGGTAATACGATTACTTTGACAGCTAATGGGACTTCGAACATAAGCAGTAGCTATGCGTGGGGGTCAGGAGAAAGAACCAATAGTATTACTAAAACCATAGCCTCAACGACTGAATATTCCGTTACTTACAATTATGGTGGTAATTGTACGATTTCTAAAACCATAAAAGTTACGGCACTGCCTGGCTTTACAGTGCGCATCAATCCAGATACATTTAGCCAAGTACGCTTAACTGACCAAGGAACAGTGCTCAATCTGACCTCTGTGCTATCGGGCAATTTTACCAGTCCTACGTATGTTTGGACGGATAATGGGAAAGATATTGGCACCGCTATAAGCGCAACAGTAAAACCATTAGATGCCTTACACGTCTATAAAGTAGCGGTCAAATCAACAACAGGGTGTAATGCTTCGGCGCAAGTAAATGTATCAGTTCGCTTCCCAGGGTATCAAATAGCGAATGCGTTTACACCGAATGGCGATAATATCAATAGTACATTTTACATTGAATTTGACCCAGAAAATAAATCGGGCACTTTCAATCCTGCCAATCCTAATCCACGTTTTTGGAAAGGGAATATATCCGTTCAATCATTCCAAATATTCAATCGTTGGGGCGGTGTCGTGTTTGAAGAAAACAATGTGACAACATTAAACGATAAAGCCTACAAAGGTTGGGATGGTAAAAAAGGCGGTAGAGATGTACCTTCCGATGTGTATATTTATATTTTCAAATTGAAAATGCCCGATGATAGTATTAAAAATCTTAGTGGGGAATTGCATTTGATTAGGTAGTAGCTACCCCCTCAGTATTTTTCTATAAAAATAGCCTTTCTACATCGTAGAAAGGCTATTTTTTATAGAAAAATACTGAGGGGGTAGCGTCATGATATCGCTTTTGTAGTAAATTTCAAATTCTTTTTTCAGGAACGTAAAAAATATTAAAGTATCATTTTTGAATATTTTAAAACATTGATTTTCAATAATTTACAATATTTTTCGACAAAGGTTTAGTAAACTGAAAATTATTTTTTTTGAAAAAAAAATAATTTTCAGTTTACTAAACCTACGCATGATACGTTTTTATGCTATTTACCAAAATCCTTTGAACACTAATGAATCATCATTTATAATTCATCATTTTTTATACTATTTTTATATCTTTACAACCTCAATATAAAGCAACAAAATGGAAACGCCCAATAGAGGTTTAGTGCATAAAAGGCAAGATAACGCAACTGTACAGCAAGGCAAAAATCACTTGTTGGCTATCGGTATTAATCACTATGTGCATTGTCCAAAATTGAACAATGCTGTCAAAGATGTTGAGGATTTTGTGGCTTTGATGCACCATAAATACGATTTCCCCAAAGAATATACCCGCCTTTTGCGTAATGAACACGCTACCCAAGACCGTATATTAGAGGAGTTTAAACGCCTTGTACGCGAAGTGCAGCCGCAAGATACTGTTCTGATTTACTTTTCAGGACACGGCGAATCTGATGAAATTTTAGATGAAGGCTTTTGGATACCTGTTGAAGCGGAACGTGGGAAGGAAAATCACTATATTCGCAATAGCACCATTCAAAAAGTATTGCTCAAAATCAACAGTTTTCACACTTTTTTAATCGTTGATAGTTGCTATTCGGGGACACTTTTCTTAGATGGCAAAGGCAAATTTGTAACTGATGCCTACGATTTTCCATCGCGTTGGGGCTTGACTTCGGGCAGAAACACCATTGTCAATGATGGCAAAGCGGGGACAAATAGCCCCTTCGCGGCTGCCTTGCTCGACACGCTCCGCCGATTAGATAAACCCATGAATGTCAGTGCTTTATGCGATATTATCAAGCAAACTGTCCCTGCGGCTACCAACAAATTACAAAAGCCCATTGGCGACCCCCTCAGTATTGAAGGGCACAAAGGTGGTCAATTTATTTTTAAACCCAAATCTCAAATCAGTCCAGAAGAAACCCTTTGGCAAGTCGCAATAGCCCAAAATACTGAGGGGGGGTATTCGCAATATCTGCGGCAATATCGCAATGGTACATATGCCGAGCAAGCACGGGAGCATATGAAAACGCTTGCCGAAGATAGAATTTGGGCGCAAGCACTACGCACAAATGAAGTATATGCTTATCATGATTATTTGGATAAATTTCCAGAAGGAAAATATGCCGATGAAGCTGAAAAGCGTTTAGATATGCTTGAAAATCAACAAGTTATAGTGCCAGTTGCGCCTATTATTCAACCC
>JAYVKQ010000690.1:0-5878 GCA_043768285.1 Saprospiraceae bacterium
GGCTAACTGATGTAAAAAACATATTTTGAGATATAGGATTGTGTTCGAGTATAACTTTGACAAAGTTTAAATCTTTGTCAAAGTTGTCGGAACATTAAGTTAATATAAAAGGTATCCTATATGGTGCTTATGTCAATTACAAAAGTATGATTTTTATATAAAATGCAAAAGTGATTGATTTTCAACTCATTGTCAATACCCCTTCTGATTTAATTTAGGGATGAGGAAAAAAAAAGTAGCCATATTGATGATTATGTTTTCTTTACTCAGTGTTGAATTGATTAAGAAATAATGAATTATTTAAAATCAATTCAACACTGAGTAAAGGAAATAAAATTATTAAGATGGGTAATTTATTTTTTCCTCATCCTTTATAAGGTTTCTTCATATATTTTTGCTTGCTTGGTCGGCACATTGGTATCCAATACTTTCGGAATATCAATAATAATGGTCGTGCCGCGCTCTTTTTCAGAGGCTAAATCTATATTCCAACCGTGGGCTTGTACAATGTTTCTGACGTAATAAAGCCCTAACCCGAAGCCTTTTACGTTGTGAATATTGCCTGTTGGCACGCGATAAAAGCGTTGAAATATTTTTTTATGGTGTTCTTTTTCAATACCAATGCCGCTATCAGAAATCATCATACGGATATTTTTATCGCCATCTTCCGTGGATATCAACACTTCGGGCTTACCATCTTTACAATATTTCATAGCATTATCGAGCAAGTTATGGATAATATTGGTCAAGTGCAAGGTGTCCGCTTTTATATACGGTTGCTTGGCGCGTAAGCGTTGTTCCAATATGCCATTTTGTCCTTCTATTTTTACTTGAATAGTCGGCAATATGGTTTCCAATAATTCGTGCAAATTTATAATTTCTGTATTTAATTGCAAGGTATCTTTGTCAATCCGCGTTATTTGCAACACTTTTTCGACCTGCGTATTCAAACGGTTGTTTTGTTCTCTAATAATCTGCGCATATTTCGACAAACGCGCATCGCCCTGTATGCCCGGGTTACTCACAAACACATCCGCAGCTACCTTAATAGTTGAAATAGGTGTTTTGAACTCATGCGTCATGTTATTGATAAAATCTTTCTGCAACTCGGATAGTCTCTTTTGACGCAAGATAATAAACAATGAATAGATGAAAAACAAAACCGTCATCAACGAAATTGCTGACAACACCAATATCAAACCCATACTCGCCAAAATGCTTGATGAACGGGCAGTAAAACGGGTTACAAAATAATAGGTGGCATCCGCTAATTTAGGAAATTCGCCACCTACGCTACTTGTATCTTTGGCGGCGGTATAAGAAATACGCTTGCCATACACCATTTTTTCATCATGACAATCGTATATCGCATATTCAAAATCCTCGTTCAAATGTATTTCTTCAAATTCTTGGCGTAAGAAAAAATCCAAATTTGAAGGATTTATTTGACTATTGACATTCACGGCATATTCGTTTGATGACAAACGTTTGATACGGTCGGGTGGTAACGCACTGCCATTCATCGAGGACAATTGCTGTGCGGCATTACCCAGAGCAATCCGCGCTGAACGGTCAAAATTGCGCTCATTTTCGTCCCAAGATTGGCGTACGAGGTAGGTCATCGTGACCATCACGAACAAAATTGCTAAAGCACCTAATATAATTATGCGTTGTATTGTACTGTTATTCATGTCGTTAGGATTAATTCGTATATAATGTTTAACAAAGATAAGAAAATTATTTTCCCGATACAACTATTACGATTTCTCCTTTTGCAATTCCTTCATTTTTATAAAAATCAATCAAAATACTGAGGGGGGCGGGTTTTATTTCTTCGTGCAGTTTTGTCAATTCTCGACACACACAGGCTTGTCGTTCAGCACCACAAAAAGTCTGTAATTCCTCCAAACATTTGACCAAACGGTGTGGGCTTTCATACAATATAAAGGTATGTTCTAATTGAGAAAGATATATCAAGCGCGTTTGCCGCCCTTTCTTATGTGGTAAAAAACCTTCAAAATGAAAGGTGTCACTTGGCAATCCCGAAGATACCAAAGCGGGAACAAATGCCGTTGCACCAGGCAGCACTTCAACTTTCACGCCCTCGCGTACACATTCGCGCACAAGTAAAAACCCTGGGTCACTAATCGCAGGGGTCCCCGCATCGCTGACCAATGCCATCCTGACACCACCTTTGAGTTGATTGACGATACCCTTTAAAACCCCGTGTTCGTTGTGTGCATGATAGCTGCGTATAGGTGTGATAATTTCGTAATGTTGCAACAGTTTTTTAGAAGTACGGGTATCTTCTGCCAATATCACATCCACTTCGCGCAATATGCGCAAAGCACGAAGGGTTATATCTTCCAAATTGCCGATGGGCGTGGGTACGAGGTAGAGCATGAAGTTATAGATTGGTGTATATTCCGTTTGGGCATATGGGAGAATATCTTTAACCACAGATGACACTGGTTGAACTGATTTTAACATGATTTCAAAAGGAAAACAGTAAAAAGCAGCTCAATCAGTGTCATCTGTGGTTAATAAAGTTCAAAGTACTGAGTAGGTGTCGTCTCGCTGTGTAAATAATAAAATGATATTTAATAAAACATAAAAAGCAATAATAAAAGCAAAAGCTGACCAATTGAACAGTATCAACATCGCCACTGCCGCCAGCGCAAAAATAAACCGTATTTCGTTACCTTTCCACACAAAACCTTTGATTTTTAGGCTAAACATCGGGATTTCTGAAATCAATAAGAAAGAAGATAGCGGAATGAGACTATATAAAAAATACGGATTGAGTATAAAATGCCCCAAACCCAAAGTGTCATTTTTAGCAACGAATAACAGTCCTAAAAAAAACATAGTATTGGCGGGTGTTGCTAAACCGATGAAGTTTTCCGTCTGGCGCGTATCCAGATTAAATTTTGCTAAACGATAGCATGAAAAAGCAGAAATAATAAACGCGGGCAAAGCTGCGGGGTGGAGCTTGAATATGCTTTGACTGAAGATAGTCGGTGTATAGTAGTCTATTGCCCCTGTTTCGTGCGACAAAACCAGCATCATATAGACAATTGCACCCGGCACCACGCCAAACGAGACCATATCCGCGAGCGAATCCACCTCTTTACCAAAATCAGATTTGATACCCAGCATTCGTGCAATTGAGCCGTCAAAATAATCACAAAAACCGCTTATGATAAGAAAAATAGTCGCGTTCATAAACTCCGTCGAAAAAATACAAACCAATGCACAACAACCAAAGAACAGGTTTAGAAGCGTGATGATATTGGGAATGTGCTTTTTCATGGACAACTTTATATTGGAGACAGTTTTATGTAAAAAAAAAGATTGAGTAAAACCCAATCCATACATGTAGATGTTAAAATAGTTTTTCGTCAGTTTTAAGTGGAGGATAACGGATTCGAACCGATGGCCTCTTGCATGCCATGCAAGCGCTCTACCAACTGAGCTAATCCCCCAATATTTTTGAATAATGAATACAGAACAAGGATTAATGATTGATGAAGTGTGGAAAATAGTTAAAGTCGCATTACTTCATCAATCATTAATCCTTGTTCTGTATTCGTTATTCATCAGGCTCGGCAAAAGTAAAATATAGTCTCTACATTTTCAAAATAATCAAGATTTAATTGTTAAATATCTTCAATTCATCGGCTTTCATTTTTTTTTCCTCATAGGTAAATATTACCTTTGACCAAAATTTTAAATCACAACTAATCCGTTTCTAATGATTGTTGATAATCAAAAAGTGGTTTTATGCCACTATACCCTAAGACAAGGCACTATTATGGGCGACTTAATCGAAAGCACAGAGGGGGCTGAACCATTGGGCTATATTCATGGTATCGGTATGATGATACCTTTATTTGAACAAAATCTGCAAGGTAAAGCTACAGGTGAGGAATTTGCATTTGGCATCAAAGCGGTTGACGCTTATGGTGAATATGACGAAGAAGCATTGGCTGAAATACCTAAAGCGGCGTTCAATTTGGATGGCGCAGAGGCAGACGATATATTCGTAGAGGGTGAAATGTTGCCATTGCAAGATGAAAATGGCAGACCGATGCAGGGCATTATTACCAAAGTAACATCACAAACGGTTACAATTGATTTTAATCACCCAATGGCAGGTATTGATTTGTTCTTTACGGGGCATATCGAAAGTGTGCGTGATGCCTCTGAACAAGAAATGGCGCATGGTCATGTGCATGGCGTTGGGGGGCATCATCATTAATATGATGTGTTTTCAACCGTGCCACCGTTCAAACGGTGGCACGGTTATAATCTTTTAAAAATCAAATAAAACCCTATTATCCTCTCTCAAAAATGCAAAAAATAGAACACATTGGTATTGCTGTTAAAAGTATTGAAACCTCAAACAGCATTTTTGAAAAAATATTGAATACTGCCCCTTATAAAATGGAGGAGGTCGTATCAGAAGGCGTATTGACATCTTTTTTCAAAATAGGCGATAGTAAAATTGAACTGTTGGAAGCAACCCGCGAAGATAGCCCAATTGCCAAATTTATCGAGAAAAAAGGGGAAGGTATTCACCACATCGCTTTTGAGGTAAAAGACATTCGCGCCGAAATGCAACGCCTTGAAAATGAAGGTTTTACGCTACTCAATGCCGAACCCAAACGCGGCGCAGATAACAAACTCGTCTGCTTTTTGCACCCCAAAGGCACTAATGGCGTGTTAATAGAATTATGTCAAAATATTGATTGATATTCTTTTAAAAATGCCTTTCTTTGCCGAGTCTTTTTAAAAAATCATCCATTATAAAAAATGGCTTGGAAATCCGCACTCATAAAACCTTTCGCCAAACGCATTGCCAAAAGTATTCATCAACTTTCGGTCAATGATGCTGCCGTTGCTACCCAAGAAGCTGTTTTTAAGCATTTAATACTGAGGGGGGGGAACACCGCGTTTGGGCGCGACCATCATTTTTCAACTATAAAAACTTACGCAGATTTTAAAGCACAAGTGCCTGTACGTGACTACGAAGGCTTGAAAGACTATATCGAGCGCGTCAAAAAAGGTGAAGCCAATGTGCTATGGCAAGGCAAACCCGCTTATTTTGCAAAAACAAGTGGCACAACTTCGGGCATTAAATACATTCCCATCACGAAAGAAAGCGTACCCAATCATTTTGGTACGGCGCGTAATGCCTTGTTTAATTATACCATCGAAACAGGCAATGGCGCGTGGCTTGATGGCAAACAGATTTTCCTATCGGGCAGCCCCGAACTCGATGAGGTAAATGGTATCAAAACAGGTCGCTTGTCGGGTATATCGAACCATATGGTACCCCAATGGTTACGCATGAGCCAAATGCCGAGCTACGCCACCAACTGCATTGAAGAATGGGAAGATAAATTGACTGCCATCACCCATGAAACCCACAACGCCGATTTGCGCTTGATTTCTGGTATTCCGCCGTGGGTACAAATGTATTATGAAAGGCTATTGGATTTTACGGGCAAAAAAACGGTGAAAGAGATATTCCCTAATTTCTCTGTTTATGTGTATGGCGGCGTGAATTTTGAACCGTATCGCGCTAAATTGGAGGAGCTGGTCGGGCAGCGTTTAGATGGTGTTGAGACCTATCCTGCGAGCGAGGGGTTCATTGCTTTTCAAGACAGTCAAAAACATAAAGGCTTGTGGCTCAATGTTAATTCGGGTATTTTCTTTGAATTTATTCCTGCCAATGAGGTCTTTAATGAGAACCCTACGCGGCTTAGTTTGCGGGATATTGAGTTGGGTGTAAACTATGCCCTTATTATCAACAATAATGCTGGCTTGTGGGGATATAGCATCGGAGATACCATTGAGTTTGTATCTAAAAACC